>CAMAVG010000025.1 GCA_945861605.1 Rickettsia typhi | reverse complement strand
TCAACTTCAAAATGGTTATAATTTGGATTATTTTGCATATTATATTCCGGCAATTTATTATTCCAACAAATGAAAACAATAAAAATTATTTTTCAATGAAATTATGAAGTAAGTTCTGCGGGTTGACCATCAAGAATAATATTTACATCAGCGACATTCTTCAAAAACAAAAGAATGGTTTTATCGCTCACTTCCCATTCAAGGACAATTGGCAGAATTTTTGCAATATTTTCCTTAATGTTCGTTTTTTTTGTATTCGCCATTTCAAGAATAATCATTCCGCCTTCATTAAGGGAGTTCTCTTTCAAGCCTTCAATCGTTCTTAAAACTTGGGATTGTGCCGCAATGTATGGAGGATCGACGAAGATTATATCAAACTGTTCCTTAATTTTACACCTTGGGAAGAAGCCAATTCGGGCAAGGTAGCTAATTTTATGTTTTTCCGCATTTTTGTGAATTTGTGCGATGTTTGCTGGGTCGGAATCAACAAATGAAACAAGAGCAGCACCCCGCGAAGCAAATTCAAAACCAATTGAACCCGTTCCACAAAAGCAATCAAGGACTTTTGCCCCTTGAATTTCGGTTTGAATAATTTTATTTTGGGCAATCAGATTAAACAAAACATTTTTGGTGTAGCTTGTCGTTGGACGCATTTGCTCGTTGTTGATTTGCGTTGATGTGAGATCAAGCGTTCTGCCTTTTAAGTTTCCGGAAATAATTCGCATATCGTTTTTTTGTAAATTGTGAAAAAATCTAATTAAAAAGCAAGGTTTTTATGAAATACCAGCGATTCACTAACTCCATTTCTGTTTGGTCCTTCTCCTTTTAATTTCAAAACTTCAAATTCTTGCATAATTTCGCACGCATTTTCAAGGTTTGGTCGCTCGGAGTTATCCAAGATAATGATTTTTGCCCCACGGGCTTTTGCCTCATCAAGGCATTCAATTCTGTTGTAAGAATCAATCACGATTGCATCAAATGTAATTTTTTCATCAACATTTTTGATATACCTTGCAATTTCGTGTGATTTTGCACAAAATTCAACCGAAATATTTCGCTGAAGATTGTGAAGTGTGGCAAGCTCCCGCACTTTCTCAATCCATTCAATATTACATTCAACGCCGTAAATATTGCAACCATTTTGTGCGTAGAATATCGTTGAAAACCCCGTTCCAAATTCAAAAATGTTCATTGATGGCTTGATGTATGATTCAAGAAATGAAATGAGTTGGTAGTTATACCACGGAAGTATTTGCGAGGCTGAATTTACTTGCATAATTATTTTTTTCGTTTTTTATTGCACAATAGTTTTATGATAAAATGAACAGAATAGAAAACACAACGAAAAAGTTATCAGAAAAAAACAAAAAATCACTTGTCGGATACTTCATGGCAGGTGAATTTTCAAACGAACAGACTCTTAAAATCATGCACGAAGGTGTTGCATCAGGGCTTGACATCATTGAACTTGGCTTCCCATTTTCCGATCCAACCGCCGACGGAGGCACAATCCAAATATCCGCACAAATATCCCTTAAAAATGGTACAAAACTTGAAGATGTCTTCACACTCGTGCAGGACTTTCGCAAAAACGACTCCCAAACACCAATCATTCTCATGGGATACTTCAACATTATTTTTCAATACGGGGAAGCAGAATTTTTAAAAAAATGTTCAGAAATTGGCGTTGACGGCATTATTTGTGTCGACCTCCCAATCGAGGAATCTTTGGAATTTGAAGCAATGGCAAACGAACTAAACATTTGCATAATTCAGATTGTCTCCTTCTTAACAAACAAAGCACGCTTTTTGCAAATTCAAGCCCGCGCAAGGGGGTTTATTTATCTTGTCTCCACACTTGGAACAACAGGGCAAACTCTTCCAATGGTTGAAAGAATCGCAAACTATATTCAAGAAAACCAACCAAAACTTCCAATTTTCGCCGGCTTTGGAATATCATCGCCGGAAATTGCCGCATCTGTTTCAAAACATGTTGATGGCATAATCATCGGATCATATTTCATAGAATCCGCCCGCAAGGACTCCACACTCCACGCACTAAAAAACGAAATTTCACAAATTAAAAATTCAATAATATCATGAAAACCGTTGCAATCATTATTGAAAACGATGTTTTTGAGCAAAGCACAAATCAAGGAATTTACATTGGAAGATCCGGAGACTTCACAATAATAAACCACTTTTTTGAAATTGGCTGGAATATCACACTTACAACTCCATCATTTTTACACAAAAATAAGTTCTTCGGCATTCAAGAAATTCAATATTCAACACCAAATACCCACATAAAGGCGATATTTCAGGAGTATCAAAACATTATTCACAATCTTCCGCCCGCATTTGGTAAAAACGAAGGTCTTCTTGGGAAAATTGTTGCTACACCAACTGAAATAGCGAATATTGGCTTGCTCATTTCACGCGTAATGCCACAATCCTTAACCGATGCATTCCTTTCAGAGTTTGAAAATTTAGCAAAAATTTCAGAAAATACACCGCAAAACATGGGGAAAATCTGCCTTTACAAGGATAAAGTCATTCCATATCTTTTGCAAGATAATTCACAAAACATTAAAACAATTTACGAAAATTACTCTCCACAAGTTTCACAATTTCAACAAAATCTTTTGGAGGACTACTCCTCAATTGCAATGAATACCTCAATTGTGAAGCTTTCAAGCGTTGGAATAAAAGAAGATTTGCACAAAATTCCACTTCCAATTTGCGTTAAACCGTTTAATTTGTTCGGTGGAATTGGCGTTGGAGTTTTTGAAAAATATGCGGATTCTATCCCACATTTTGAGAAAATCAACCGTGAATTTGAAAAATATAAAATCACGGAAAAGCTCGTCCTCATTCAACAGGCGGTTGAAAATCCCGAATTTGGAGATATTCGCGCAATGTTTTCCAATGGGGAATTTCTTGGGGCGTTTAAACGATACGAACCCATAAACCAAATTCACAACACGATTAACGGTGCGAGGATCCTCCCCATTTGTGATGAAAACCTCAATTTCGCCGATACATTCCCAAAAAATCTTCACAATCCACTCACGCAAACAATCCATGTATTAAAGAAATTATTCATGGAATCAGATTTTTTAAAAAAAGAATTTATTTGCGGATGCGACCTTCTTCTTGACGGCAACTCATTCAAATTAACGGAAACGAACATCGCCTGCCCAACAGGTTTTTCATTTTTGGAAGCGAGTCTTGCCTACATCAAACACGGCAAGGAATTAACTATATCCGAATTTGCAAAACACTTTGAGGCAAATCCAACATTAATAAACCGCGTAATTTCACCACTTATTTTACAAAGTTTATGATAACCACCCTCCTTGCAGCCATCATTATATTTGCCGCATTCAACGCATCATTTGCACAGGATATCACAAGAATTCATGGATATGTCACGCAGGCGGAATCTGGCTACACACCTGAAAATGATGATGACGAACCCGCGGTGAAATCTGCAAGAATTTACAAAATCATTAACCGCAATCCCGATGGCGTTCAACTGGAAGAAGCAAATAAGCAGAAGAATACTCCGGAAAAACAATATACGCCAATAATTCACGGTGCATTGAACCAGTTTTATCAAACATCAAAAGAACAACAAGCACCTGTCATTTTCACCGAACGCACACTTTCACAATCGCGTTCAATTCAGGAAGAATCCCGCCAAAATTTATCACACTATGTCTCGCTCAACATTGGAAGACCTCTCAGCCTGACAATGAACAACGAAGCAAATGGCACAACGCAGATTTTAAAAGGACAAAACGAAATTTACCAAGGAATCGCAGGGTTTTACCTTGGAAAGGTTCTTGAAACTCTTCCGTATATGCGTTTTGAATACGGTGCACAGTACGAAGTTCTTTCTTTCACCGAAGAGACAGCAACCCAGTACAATTCCATTCGCAACCACAACGCAACGGCAACAGTTCGCACATTTTTTGATATCCCAATATTCCCAAACCTTGCAGTTTCAATTGGTGGAGAAGGCGGCATCGGGTTATTCCAACATTTCTACAACCAAATAACAGTGCGAACATTTGGCACATCGTATGGTGTTCTTGGGGGGTTCACATTTGCTCTTTCAAGGGAGAAATCCTTCTATTTGCTCGGTCGCTATGGCGTTATTCCACAAGTTTCGCTGAGTTACCCCGATAGCACCACAAAACATGCTTCATTTAGTTCTTTCGGATTAATTGCCGGAATGCAGTTTTTTATTTAAGAAATTACAGCCCAATATATTGCAAAACATCAATTGGAAGTTGGGATTTTAACGAATCTTCAAGAATAAAATTCACGCCGTCAGCTTTGGATTTCCTAAACAACTCAACAACTTCAAGCCATTTCCTGCCATCAACAGCGTTTGTAATTTCGTTGATAACATCCTCAAATTCCATAATTGAACCCTGTGCGTGAATGCTTTTACCATCGTTAAACAGAATTTCCTGCACTTTTTCACAAACAAATGGGCAAAATGGGGAATAAAGTGTGATAACTCCCTTTAAAATTGTGCAAACCGTTGCAATTGCGGAGTCCTTTCCTTGCTCAATTTGGGAAATTTCTTGCTCACTGAGTGTTTTTTCTTTGTAAATAAACGCTTTTGTGCCATAGTACCGAATTTTTATGAATTCGAGGTAGTTATCGCAGAAAATGTTCCAAAAGAAGTCGTCTGCGGTTTTTCGTGCGTGGAAATAATCCATTTTGTCCATATATTTCCGATACTCCGCAACGGCTTTTTTCAATTCGGATATCGCCCAGAAATCGACATCGTTACTGATTTTTGAGACATCAATTTTCGATGGAATTTCGTTTTGCATTGCAAATTTTAAGCAATTCCAAAGTTTTGTTGTGAATTTTTTTCCAAGTTCAAGGCGGTCTTCACTGTACGCAGAATCCGTTCCAAGCGGAGTATTCGAACACCAAAAGCGAACGGTGTCTGCTCCGTGTTTTTGAATTAACGAGAACGGATCCGTCACATTGCCTTTGGATTTACTCATTTTGGTTTTATCACTCGCCAAGCACCAGCCAGAAAGTGCGACTTGCTTCCAAGGTAAATATTGTTTTTTTGCAATAATTTCCGATGCAATTGTGAATTTTGTTCCATCGATTTCGGCAATTTCCTCCCCGCTTTTATCAACTTCACACGCGTGCAAAACGGATTTGAGGAGGGTGTAGAATGTCCAAGTTCGAATGATTTCGTGTGCTTGCGGGCGAAGTGTCAGCGGAAGGTTTTCATTTTTGAGTGAATTCTTCGCAATTTGTGGAGTCAGCGACGATGTGAACCAAGTATCAAAAACATACTGAAATGCAAATTTGGTTTCAACGCCTTGGAAAATCGCTAAATATCCGCCATCAACCTTGCGAATGTTTGCAACTTCTGGCGAATTTTGAATTCCATTTGGGAAAATAATTTCAGATTTCTCACCGTTGAGTTCAAAAGTGTAATAAGGTATTTCAATTCCAAAAAAGCGATTTCTTGAAATACACCAGTCTTGATTCAGCCCCTCGATCCATTTTTCAAGACGAACCTGCATGTGCGATGGCGTGAATTCAAGTTCATTTGTTGCACGAAGAAGGAAGTTTTTGAACGGCAATGTTTTGATGTAAATCTGTTTTTGTTCAATGATTTCCACGGGTTTTCCTGAACGCTCCCCGCATTTTACAGAGTGCGATATTTTCTTTGAATCCAGAATTAAGCCAAGTTTTGTCATTTCGTCAACAATTTTTGTGCGAGCATTACTCACACGCAAAAACCTTCCATTTTCAGGGTTTTTGTAAAACTCGTGTGCAATTTCCCCGTTTTCAAGCATCAAAGGCTTTGGTGTAAGTTTATGTTTTCGAATCCATTCAACATCCGTCCAATCGCCATAAGAACAACACATTACAACGCCGGTGCCTTTGTCAATTTTCACGGTTTCGTCTGCGATTAACGGAACTTCATCGCCAAAAAAAGGCAATTTAACGCTTGTGATTCCTGCAAAATGGGCGTCATCAGGGTGATGCAAAACCGCAACGCAAGCGGGAAGAAGTTCGGGGCGGGTTGTCATAACTTTAACAATTTTCCCCGTTGTTGAGCAAGAAAACGGAATGAAGTATTCTGTGGAATCGAGCTCTTTGTCTTCAAGATCCGCCTGTGCAAGGGCAGTTTTGTCTTCGATATCCCAATAAACCGGTGCATTTTTAAGATAAACCAACCCTTTTGAGTACAAATCCGCAAATGATTCCAGCACAATTGCCTCGGTTTTCTTTGAAACGGTTTGGTATTTCAGCGACCAATCGTACGAAATTCCGATCGACCTAAACATTTCTTCAAATCTTCCCTCAACTTCATCGACAATTTTAAAGCATTCCTCTTCAAATTCTTCTTTTGTGCAGTTGATTCCAACCTTTTTACCCGTTTGCTTTTCAACAAGGCGTTCAGTTGGAAGACCGTTGTCATCAAAACCAATCGGATAAAAAACGCTCTTCCCCGCGATTCGATTATAACGGGCAAGGATATCGCACTGAACATACGAAAAAACATGCCCCATGTGCAGATATCCGGAGACTGTTGGTGGTGGGGTATCAATTGAAAATTCGTTTTGCGATTTTTGGTATTTATAAACCGCGAGTGAATCCCATTTTTTATGAATCGTTGATTCCTGTGTTGCAAATTCAAAAAATTTTGTAAGTTCTGTCATTTTCTAGTATGATAATTCCTCATTAAGGGAAAATCATAGTAGTCGAAATGTCAATTAAAATGCGAAAGAAAGCCCAAACCTTGCAATGGCGTTCAACTTAACTTGCTCAGCTTTCTTTGAAGATATATCACTTGGAACGGTAACATCAAGGAATACTCTTACTTGCGAACTTCCAAGGCTCAACTTCGCACCCGGTGCAAATTGTGTGAAAGAAGTTGATACATTGTTGACCGTCATTGAAGTTTTTCCAATGCCAACATATGGTTCAAACTTGAAAACATCGCCGCCAAGTTGGTAACCAAGTCGTAAATCAACGCTTTTAATCGAAGCTTCGGTTTCTTTCCATGTGTATGTGTAATATCGTGATGTGGGATTGTAAGCATAGGAGTACCCCTCCAGTGTGCCGGAGATACTTGTTCCGACAATCTCACCAAAGAAGCGGTTTCTTGTGTAGGATATCCCCGCGGAAAGCCCACGCATATAAAGGGTGTCGTTTAATGAAGAAGAATAGTAGTAGTTAGAATTGTATGCGGAATGTAATGTTGAGCCTGTTGAAGCGATGTTGAGACTCCAGTATCTTGGTTTTTGCTTCGCAATGCTAGCAATTTGTGGTTCTGATTCAGATTTCGCACTATTGTTTATCACAGTTGAAGATCCACCATCTTTTGATGATGATTCAATTTTATTGTTCAAAACTTCGGATTTTGTCTGGATTTTATCGTCCAATCGTTTTTCTGAAGAATCAATTTTGTCTTCGAGTCTTTTAAGTTTGAGTTCTAAAATTTCTTGCTTGAGTGCGTCAACTTCTTTTTTTTCATTTGCAGACTTAAGTTGTTTGATTTCCGCCTTTAGGGTTTCAATGTCATCGGCAGCAAATGTTTGGGTTGTCGTCAAAAGTGTGAAAAATAAAAAAAGTTTGATGTATCGCATAAAAACATTGTGGTTCAAATTAAGGAAGCAATTTGTTTTGGAAATGTCAAGTCTTTTTTAAAAACCACGATCCTCCAAAATGCTATCAACCATGAGTTCAAGCTCCTTCTTTTTGTCATCAGCGGTTTTAGTGCTTTTCTGTTTTTTAACATACTTCTTCTCGTAGTAATTCAGCATTTTTGTTTCGATATCAGAATGTTTCCTGCCTATAAAATAATTAATTCCAACGGAAGAACCAAATTCGTTGCTTATGAAATCGTGATAGAAATTGAATTCAAGGGAATTGTGTTGCCGGTTTTTGAAAATGATTCCACCCATAACTTTTTCTTCATCAATAAAAGCAGTTGCGTCGTTTTGCAGGTTGTATCGCCTCAATTTCCCAAATGCCTTAAGGCTAATCTTCTTTGAAATCGGTTTAATGATTAAGGTGTTTACTTCGAAATAACTATAATTCCTGCCAACAAATGCTCCAATTTCAATTTTTTTGATAGGAACATCAACGATGCCCATCATTCCATTCACAATTGGGGTAATCACCCCACGCGGTTTTTTTGCACGAATGGCAACAAAGCTTGCGCCGTATTCATCATTTGGAAGGGCAAACTGCAATTCACCTCCACCTTGAATTCCCTTGGCATTGTAACCAATCTGCCCGTGATGACGCCAACCCCTGAGTGTGTATAAATACTGCGTTGCGGAAAGTTCGACGGATCTAATTCCTTGATTTTGTTGCCCTGCAATTTCAGTTCCGTTGACGGTCATTGGATCTCGCGATATGTTCACAATTTCAGTTTTTCCCGTGAAAAATAGCGTCTGCTTTAAAAGGGATTTCTGCCCATAAAGTGAAATTGAGTTCTTGCGAAATGTGTATTCGTTATCGGAATTTGTGACAATCGGGGAGATATCCATCGAGGAATTGTTCATCGCAACACCAAGAGAGACATCTGCAAATGCACAGAGTTCAAAAACAAAGAAAATTATTGCAACAATGCCTAGCATAAATTCATTGCAAAGTTTTTAATGCAATTAAATGCAAATTCCTTGCCAAAGCGAATGCTTCGCTCCATTGAGTTGACTTCCTCGAGAATTTTTAGCAAAGATTTCAAATTATAGTTTTGAATATGCTTTTTAAAAGTGCCAACTTGTCCGAAGTGAATTCCGTGAATTTTTAGCAACATTTCCAATTGTTCGCCGGAGGCAATCGCATTTTGAACTGCATAAAGCTTTTTCACATAGGACTGAACGCCAAAGAAAACCGGAAATGGATCTTCGTCATTTTTATAAAAATTATCAATCATTGCAAGGGATTTTCCCAAATCCTTTTCAAAAATTGCAAGGGGAAATTCGAAAATATTGGAATCTGTGTTTGGACTCACAAGCTTTAAAACCATTTCCTGCGTTAGGGTTTTTGTATCATTGTTTAATAGAAAAGTTTCAATTTTTGAAATTTCACCGGCAATTAATGCTGGGTTGATAATCTCCGATAAAAGCGTTACAACTTCCGTGGAAGCAATTATTTTCCTTTCGTTTAAAAGATTCTGAATTTGCGATTTCACAACGCCCAAGCTTTCTGCATAAACACCAACGCACGCACAATTTGGCAGGGATTCCGCCAGCTTTCGAATGGAATTTGTGGCTTCGAGGGTGGAATCTTGCGATATTATGAAGATGTTGTCATCGGTTGTTTGAATTTTTTCGAGGATCTCGGTAATTTTTCGGTAATCCGTCTTCTTGTAATTTTCAATATACACCGCTTTTTTTTCACCAAACATTGAATCGGTGAACAGCTCGTTCGTTGCACGAGAAAGATAATCGGTGTCATCCGGTGAGATTTTGACGAATTCGTGCGTGTTTTTTAATCCCGTTCGAATTGAGAAAACATATTCCGAAATTAACGCCGACTCATTTCCGTAAAGAAGGAATGTGTTATATTTTCGTGTGTGGATTTCCTTAATAATTCCCGCAAAAGATGATTGTTGGAGTTTCATCTTTTTGGGGAAAAGTTATTTTGCAAGAAGGGATTTTTTCAGAATTTCCCTTGCTTCGCTTGCATTTTTCCATGATTCCACCTTCACGAATTTTCCTTTTTCAAGGTCTTTATAATGTTCGAAGAAATGTTGGATTTGGTCAAGAATAAGTTTTGGCAAATCTGTTAAATCGTTTACATTTTCGTATTCTTTTGAAACGGAATTTGAAGGAACTGCAAGAATTTTTTCATCGTAGCCTTTTTCGTCCTGAGTAACCAAAACACCAATCGGTTTTGCTTCAATAACCGAACCTGCGATAAGGTTGTAGCGTGAAATCACGAGGACATCCGCGGGGTCGCCATCGCCGGAAAGTGTGTTTGGAACGAAACCGTAATTTGCGGGGTAGTGCATTGGAGTTTGGAGGAATCGGTCAACAAAAATTGCACCGGATTCTTTATCAAATTCATATTTTACACCGGGAGTGTTCGCGGGAATTTCTATCACAACATTAATTGTTTCGGGGAAATTCTTGCCTGAAGAGATTTTTGAGATATCCATTTTCTTATGAAAAAATTTTTAGTGGTGGAGAATAGGAGACTCGAACTCCTGACCCTCTGCTTGCAAAGCAGATGCTCTAGCCAACTGAGCTAATTCCCCACGGACGCAACCTTCTAAAACCAATGAATTTTAATTGTCAAGTCTTTTTTTTCAAGCAATGCACTTTTCAATAGTGTTCTACTGTACTAGTACGCTATAACAAAAAATAAAAATGGAAAATTTTCTTCATAGAATTTATATTACTTATAAAACACAATGCGGCATTGCTGTGATTCAAGCAAGCAACTATTGCCGAAAATTTACATAAAAATTCCTTGAATTTCAAAAAAGTTGACATATCTAGTAGGTATAACTTTTTAAAATAATATGGCTTGCCACGAACACCATGCTCACGAGCACAACAAAGGAATGCTGACAATTGGCGATTCTTTACCACAATTTTCCCTTAAAGCGGTAAAAGCAGGTACATACCCATCTTCACCTGATGAAGCCTTCTTCACAATTGATAACAACACCTACAAAGGAAAATGGTTGGTTCTTTTCTTCTGGCCGAAAGATTTCACATTCGTTTGTCCAACTGAAATTGCTGCATTTGCAAAATTGAGCGGTGATTTTGCCGATAGAGACACTCAAGTTATTGGTGCAAGCACAGACAACGAATTCGTTCACCTTGCTTGGAAACGCGAAAATGTTGATTTAAAAGACCTTTCAATTCCAATGCTTGCCGATGTTGGTGGAAAGTTTACGGAAGCTCTTGGAATTATGCACAAAACTGCACTTGTTGCAAACCGTGCAACTTTCATTGTTGACCCTGAAGGAATCATTCGCCATGTTTCTATCAACGATTTAAGCGTTGGAAGAAATCCAAACGAAACTCTTCGCATCTTAGACGCTCTTCAAACTGACGAACTTTGCCCTTGCAACTGGAAAAAGGGGGACGCGACTCTTTAATCGCTCAATGTTCAACATTTTTGAAAAATGT
>CAMAVG010000024.1 GCA_945861605.1 Rickettsia typhi | reverse complement strand
AAGCAAAAGAAAAGGGTTTGAAGGTTAAAATTGGTCGTTTTCAACCAATTGGCAATGGAAAAGCGATTGCATCGGGCGAAACCATTGGGCTTGTTAAAACTATCTTTGATGAAAAAACCGGAGAACTTCTTGGCGTGCATATGATTGGCACCGATGTTACGGAAATGATTTCGGCATACCTTGTTGGAAAACAGGCAGAACTTGTTGAAAAAGATTTCATGCAAACAATTTTCCCACACCCAACAATGAGCGAAATGATGCACGAATCCGTTTTGGACGCATTTGGAAAAGTTTTGCATATGTAAAATAATATTTGTAATTTAAAAATTACTACTTAATATATAGTTATACGACTATTTTTATTTTATGGAGGCACTAAAACACAACAGCGAGAGCTCATTATTCAACCTAAGCGTTGCAAAACAAAGCGGAGACGCCAACTTTCTGGCATTTTTGCACAAAATTCAGAATAGCTCATCACACACAAACCTTTCGGTTGTGACAATTGGCGAAATTCAATTTCTGCTTGTGCAAGGCGATTACGAAGCATTTTTGGTGAAAATCGACGACGCATCTTCGCACGAATATGGGAGATTTTTCGCAAATATCAACTTTTTCATCGATTCCGAGAGAGATTTGCCCTTATTATTGCACAATTTACCAATTGAACCCAACAATATTCACGATTCCCGCCTTGCAAAATCACTGATATCGCAGTTTAAAGCGGATTTCTCTGCACCATTCTTTAAAATATCGCAAGTAACTGACAACATTGAAATAAACTTCGCATATATAAAAAACCTTATCACAAAAGGGATTGAGGCATCAAACACATGGCATTTGATTGAGGAAAAACTGCACGATGAAGGCAAAAATGAGATATACGAAAGCATGATTCGCGAGAAATTCAAAAAAATCAACCTTTACAACAAGGGAAATTTCTCGGAAATATCCGATTTATACAACATTCTTTCGGATGACAGCCAAAAAGTCTTCGCACAAGTGTACGAAATGCTCAAAGATGTCGCGAATCAACAAAAAATGCCGATATCCTCAATCGTCACGGTCTCTGCTATCGAAGCTTTGTGCTTAAGAAACGCGCAATCGTTTGAAGATATCACGGGCGTGAGCGGTTTCAACAAAAGAGTCGTGCACAATGCTATCATAAGGAGGCTCATGGGAATTTTTACGCAAAACCGTTTTGCAATCAAGAGAAATCGCCCAATCGAAATGGCACTTGACACATTGCTCACGATTAAATCGATGCAACACGGCATTGAAAAAAACCTCATCGCCTCCAAGCACGATATCATCGCGTGCCTAAATGGAAATTTAAATGTTGACTTTTTAAAAGGTTGGAAAAAAAGTGTTTTTGGCGACTGCGTTTTGAATTTCCTTCAAGGCAAGTTATCAATTGAAGCCAAGGATATGCAACTTTTTATTGTTCAAAAATGAATAAAATCTACGAAGGCAAGGCAAAAGTACTATACACAACCGAAAATTCCCAAGAAATTATTCAATATTTCAAAGACGACACAACCGCGTTCAACAACGAAAAATTCGCGATCAAACAAGGGAAGGGCGTTCTGAACAATTTAATTTCCGCACATTTCATGGAAATCATGCACGCGCATGGCATCAAAACTCACTTCATCAAGAAAATCGACGAACGCAATCAGCTCGTCAAAAAAGTGACAATCATCCCACTCGAAGTCATTGTTCGAAACATTGCGGCAGGTTCGTTTTCCAAAAAATTTGGCATAACGAGAGGGGAAATCCTTTCGCGTCCACTTGTTGAATTTTCATACAAAAAAGACGAACTTGGCGACCCACTAATTCCAAACGACCACATCACACTCCTTGGAATTGCCAGCGATGAAGAAATTGAGTTAATCAAGCGTGAGGCAATCAAAATTAACGGGATTTTGATCAATGAATTTAAAAAATGCGGGCTTAGCCTCGTAGATTTCAAAATCGAATTTGGCAAAGATGCAAATGGGCAAATTATTCTTGCCGATGAAATCTCCCCAGATTCATGCCGCCTTTGGAAGGAGGGTGGCGAAAGTCTTGACAAAGATTTATTCCGCGAAGACAAGGGCGACATTGTTCAGGCTTACACCGAAGTTGCGACGAAGCTTGGAATATCAATTTAGTTATTGATAATTCGGCGCATCTTTCGTAATTTTGATGTTATGAGGGTGACTTTCTTTCAAACCAGCGTTTGTTATTTTGATAAATTTCGCATTTTTTTGCATAAGCTCGATAGTTTTTTGACCAAGATATCCCATCGACGACCTCAGCCCCCCGATTAACTGATGGATAATGTCTTCAACATTGCCTTTGTATGGCACAACTCCCTCAATTCCCTCTGGAACAAGTTTATTTGTTTGCACGCCACCTTGGAAATAGCGGTCGGAAGATCCACGCTCCATTGCACCGAGTGAACCCATTCCGCGATATTCTTTGTATGTCACATTGTCGTAAACAACCAATAGCCCTGGGCTTTCGTCCGTTCCGGCAAGAAGTGAGCCAAGCATGACGCAGTCTGCACCAGCTGCAATTGCTTTTGCGATGTCTCCTGAATTGCGAATTCCGCCATCTGCAATAACTTTAATGCCGCATTTTTTTGCCATTTGTGCACAATGAAAAATTGCACTGAGTTGTGGAACGCCAACTCCTGCGACGACTCGAGTCGTGCAAATTGAGCCGGGGCCAATTCCAACTTTTACAGCATCGGCACCAGCATCGGCAAGGAATTTCACGGCGTCTGGCGTGGCAATATTTCCCGCGACGATTGAGACTTCCGATGAAAAGGCACGAATTTTTCTGACCATATCCGCAACGCCTTTTGAATGCCCGTGTGCGGTATCGACAATTATAACATCGCAATTTGCTTCAATTAATGCTTGGGCGCGCTCGAATTCTTTGTCGCTAACTCCAACTGCTGCCGCGACGACAAGTCTGCCGTTGGAATCCTTTGTTGCGTTTGGATATTGCTTGGATTTTTCAAGGTCTTTTACGGTGATCATTCCGATGCACTTTTTGTTGTCGACTATCACGAGTTTTTCAATTTTATGCGTGTTGAAAAGGTCCATAGCATCGGACATTTGGAAGTTTTTGGCAATAGTTATCACACTTTTTGTCATAACTTCCGCGACGCAAGTTAGCGTATTTTTCACGAATCGCGTGTCCCTGTTTGTGATTATTCCGGATATTTCATCGGCAGAATTCAGGACGGGTAGTCCGGAAATTCCGTTTGTGTTCATGAGATTGATCGCATCTTGAACTGTTAAGTTTTCGTTGATGCATATTGGATTTGTGATTACGCCGGATTCGTATCGCTTCACCTTGAGAACATTGGCGACCTGTTCTTCGATTGAAAGATTTTTGTGTATACATCCGATTGCGCCATTTTGTGCCATTTTGATTGCCATTTTGTACTCTGTGACGGTATCCATTGCGGCGGAAATCAGTGGCGATTTCAGTAGGATTTTTTTTGTGAGAAACGATTTTGTTTCGGTTTGAAGCGGTAAAACTTCAGAATATAGTGGCAATAGAAGAACATCTGAGAATGTCAAATGCTCTTCCGTATTAAAAAGATCTATCTCTTTCATAGTTATGCTGTTTTGCGAAGTTCGTCTTTGATAACTTCACGGCAAATTGATTCAAGATTGTCTTGGCACCATTGTTGCACGCATTCAGAAATTGCTTGAGAAACCGCGTATTCAATTTGCATTGCAAGTTGGTATGATCCGCTTTCTTGCTCAACTTCGTCACGCTCTTCAGAGTGAGATTCAGGTTGTTGATTTTGGATATTTGCTTGGGAATTTGTGTTTAAGAAGTGCACATTGCTTTGTGGTTCTTCGTCAAAGTTTGCGAAATCTTCTTCGGATTCGTACTCATCGCTTTCGTCTTCGAAAGAGTCAAGTTCAAATTCTTCTGATTCAGATTCGTCAGTTTCATCTTCGAAAGAGTCAAGTTCAAATTCTTCTGATTCGCCTTGCGTTGAGTCAAAGCTAAGTTCAGTTTGCTCAAGTTCAGCTTCGTTTGAATCGAAGTTTTGGCTTGTTTCAACTTCCTCTTCTTGGCTGTATGAAGATTTTTTGTTGTTGTTGTATGTCCTCAAAAGATTATTGATTTCATTTCTTGTTTGGGAGTTTGACTCAGAAGGTGAGAAATCAAGGTCGTCAAATGAGAAGTTGTCATCAAAAGATGTTTCTTCTTGAGCTTTCATTTGTGGAGCTTGCTGAACAGGTTGTTGCATTTGTGGAGCTTGCTGAACAGGTTGTTGTGGAACTTGTGAACTTTGACGAAACCCTTGTTCTTGTTGACCTTGGCGTGTAAGCCTTTCGCTTATTGCCTTAAGAATAGCGTTGACATCGCGTTGATTGCCTTGGCTTGGGTTATTTTGGTTTATCATAATAGAATTAAAAAATACTGGTTCAAGCACATAGCAGCATTTTTGATTTGTCAAGAAATAATTTAATTTATTCTTGACAATATATTAAACAAGCGTTTTTTAGCAATTCGTAACAACTTTTAATTTAAAGATTATGAAAAACACCAATTCCACACAAGGCTTTTCCACAAAAGCAATTCATCTTGAACGCAACACAAAAAAGCAATACGGTGCGGTAAATAACGGTATTTTTCAAACATCAACCATCGTTTTTGAAACATACGAGGATTTTTTAAAAGCCGACAGAGTTTATTACAACAAAAGCAAGTTGAATCCCCAACAAAACACTTACGGAAGGAATGGAACTCAGACAGTTTTCGAATGCGAAAGGGCGATTGCATCACTCTACAACGCGGATTTCTGCAAAATGACATCATGCGGATACACCGCCTGCACAACGGCGATCAACGCATTTTCAAAGGCTGGCTCTCACATTTTGATCTCAGACGGAACCTACGGACCAACTCGCTCATTCGTCGCAAAAACACTGAAAAAATACGGCGTTGAAAGCACATTTTACAACCCAACAATTTCACCAATCGAACTTGAAAACCTTATTCAACCAAACACAAGCGTCATTTACATGGAATCGCCATCGTCATTGACATTCGAACTTCAGGATATCAAAGGCATTTGTGAAATCGCCAAAAAACATAAAATTCCAACAATTCTTGATAACACCTTCTTCACGGCATACCACTGCCAACCGTTTGAACTCGGCGTTGATGTTGTCGTCGAAGCTTGCACGAAGTTTATGTCGGGACATTCCGATTCAATGGCTGGTGCGGTGGTTTTTAATTCCAAAATTGCGAGTGAAATCCTCAGTTCATACCGCGAAATCGGTGCAAACACAACTGGGATTGTTGCCTACAACATTTTGCGTGGAATTAGAACTTTAAAACCACGCCTTGAAGTTCACACAAAAACCGTCAACGAAGTCATTGAGGTAATCAAAAGCCATAAAGCAATCGAGGAAATCCGCCATCCATCGCAAAAAACTTGCCCCGGTTTTGAGCAAACAACAGGTCAATTTTCAGGTTACACAAGTCTTTTCTCCATCGTTTTCAAGAAGCAATATTCTGAAACAACCATGAGCAAATTCTTCAACAGAATGGAAAATTTCGCAATGGGATATTCGTGGGGCGGGTATGAATCGCTCGTAATCCAATTTCCTGAAGGGATCGAAAAAATGCGTGAACATTATTCAATAAACCCTGAAAAAACCTGCATAAGAGCCTATCTTGGGCTTGAGGATTCAGCGGATTTGATCGCCGATTTGGTGGAATCCCTTGATTTGCTGGATTGAAGATTATTCCAAAAATTCCTGTGCGAAGTCCTCGGCGTTAAAGGGTTTTATGTCCTCTTTTTTCGAGCCAAAGCAGGTAAAATAAACCTTTTTCTTCATTTCGTGAATAACGGAAATTAGCGACCCCCCTTTGGCGGAAGTATCCAATTTTGTGATAATCACGCCAGAAATTGGGATTATTTCATCAAACTTTGCAATTTGCGAAATGGAATTCTGCCCAATTGTTGCATCCATAATTGCAATGTTTAAATGCTGGGAATTTGGCAGGTTTTTCAGCGTAATTTTGTGAATCTTCGCAAGTTCCGCCATAAGATTCGTGTTGGTATGAAGGCGACCTGCTGTGTCGATTATCAGAACATCGAAGTTTTCCTCCAGCGTTTTTTTACACGCATTGAACGCAAGGGCGGCAGGCTCGGTTTTTTCGGAATCGCCACGAATTACAGGGCAGGAAATTTCCAAAAGTGCAGTTTGAAGTTGATCCGCAGCAGCAGAACGGAAGGTATCGCACGCTGCCACAAGCACTTTTTTTCCTTGATTTTGCAAAATATTCGCAAGCTTGAGAATCGTCGTCGTTTTCCCAGAACCATTAATTCCATACATAAAAATTACGAACGGCTTCGTGTTGCATTCAAATGGCGTTTGTGCATCTTTTAGGATTTTAAAAATCTCTTTTTGCAGGTCAGAATCAATTTCTTTGCTTTTTTTTACTTTATCAATCAAAAATGTTGCGGTGTTGTACGAAACATCGTATGTCAGAAGCAAATCCTTCAAGGAAGCAGTTTTTTCAACATCAATTTCTTTTTTAAACAACGATTTCACGCTTTTCAAAAGACCCATATTTTCTCAAAATAAATTAATCGTAAATTCCCGCACCGGCAGTGATTGAAGATCTATATGCAGTTTTAAAAAATGCAAGTTGATATCCAACATTTTTTTGACATCATGCGTTTTCACTTCAAACTCTGAACTCAACATGAACTTTGGAATTGGAAAAAGCTGACCCTCAAACCCTTTTGCAACCTCGCAATTTACGGCATTACCAGTTTTTGGAGAAATGAATTCCGGCAAACCAACGCCCGTAATGTTACATTTTTCGAAATTGTACCCAAAGCCAAGAAATGACATAAGTTTCGTTTCAAAAACGGTATATTGTTTCAGGATTTCAACATTTTCGCCAGTCGATTTTAACGATTGAAAGAACTCCAGAACTATGGAGAAAACCTCGGGGTGTGGGTCATTTTTTTCAAGGCAGGAAAGGAGAATCTCGCACACGCAGTTGATAATTGCCGATTTTCGAACCTCCAAAAACACGCTTGAAAAGTTCTGCGAAATCTCCGCCTCAAATGTTCCAAGTTGGGAAATAACCCTCGCATTCCAAGTGAAATCAAGTAAATTTCCAGTCACGCAAACGGATTTCTTCTTCGCACCGCCACCGCCTTTGTGATACCCCGAAATAACGCCGTTTTCCCTTGAAAATACTGTCACAACCTGCGATGTCTTGCCGTGCTCGTGAATTTTCAAAACGATGCCGCAATCTTTGATAATCTCCAAGTTCTACTTGTTAAAAGTGGTCGTTGAATATTCAAAATGGAAGGATTTTTCAGGGAAAATATGACTTCTGGCAGAATAACACGCGGTTGCGGCTTCGGAAAATCCACATAAAATCAGCTTCAACTTGCCTTTGTATGTGGCGATGTCTCCAATCGCAAAAATGCCGTCAATGTTCGTTTTCATTGTCGAAGGCTCAACTTTTATATGCTTTTCTTCAAATTCCAAGCCCCAATTTTTCACGGGACCGATTTCCATCGCAAGACCAAAAAACGGCAGCAGGAAATCCGCTTTGATATCAATTTGCGAGGAATCGTCGATGTTTTCAATCGTCACGCTTTCAAGTTTTCCGCCTTTACCGTTCAATTTTGACATTTTATACGGTGCAAGAAGCGTTATCTTCCCTGATTCTATCAAGGCATTGAGTTCTTGAAGTGAGGAGTCGTGTGCTCGAAACGAATTTCTGCGGTGGACTATCGAAACATTTGCAATTTGGGAAAGTAAAATCGCCCAATCGACGGCGGAATCCCCACCGCCTGAAATTACAACATTTTTTCCAGCAAATTGATTTTTATTATTCACCATGTAAAACACGGAATGTTCTTCAAAATCCTCAATATTTTCAAGAGGAGGGCGGTTTGGTCCAAAGGATCCGCCTCCAACTGCAATGATTATCGTTTTTGCAACAATTTGTTTTCGCTCTTTATTTTGCAATAAATTCAGCGTGAACGAAGCTGTTTCCTCGTTTTTCTCAAAAGATTCCACAAACGCCCCAAGTTCCATCGCGTGATTGAATTTTTCAATTTGCTTGAGGAGGTTCTGCGTTAAATCTTCCGCTTTGATTGCGGGAATTGCTGGGATATCGTAAATCGGTTTTTCAGGATATAGTGCCGAACATTGCCCGCCCGCGTGTTTCAAAGTGTCAATTATCACTGCCTTCAAGCCAAGCATTCCCGCTTGAAAACCGGCGAATAGTCCGGAGGGTCCTGCTCCAATTATTGCAATATCGTACATTATTTTACCAAAAATTCCTCAAATGAAAAGCAATCGCGGTTTGAATGTCAAGAAATTTAAAAATCTTGAGCAAATTTTTTAATGGAATCGAAGTTCTCAACATTATAAAGCTTAATCTCCGCAAAGCTCTCGCCATTGATTTTCACCACATTCAAAATTCCAAAACCTGTGCAGTCTATCGAACCGATATAGCGAATATTTCGTTGCGTAAAAATTGCATGATACACCGCCGAGCGTTCCTGAAACACGATTTTACGAAATGAACTTAAGAAAATGTGGAAAAGAATGAATAATCCCAAAATGCCAAAAATTATCGATTTCCAAAAAAACGCATAGATAAAAAACGCAAACGCAATAATTCCCAAAAATAAAAGGAATGGTTTTGAGGGTCTAATCGTCATAAATTCGCGGTAAAAAATGTTGTTTCAAGTGTTGTTTTGTCATAATCAATAAAAAAGAAAAAATATTTTGCAAGGATTTTCTCAAACTTCCAACGGTGAAATAAGGGTTTACTGGGATATAAATCAAAATATCACCACAAAAGTGTTATAGCGTACTAGTACAGTGATACAAAAATACTCAACACGCATTTTGTTATAGCGTATTAGTACAGTAGAACAGATCGCCACAAATTCAACGAAACCCTTGCAAAATAAATATAACAATATATTATCGATTTGAGCAAACACATTTTTAAATAAAATGAACATTTCTATCTCCGAAATTTTGGTCGTCGTATTAATTGCGATGCTATTTTTCAAACCAAATGAAATTCGCGAGCACGCAAAATCATTTTTCAAAGTGAAAAAAACTTTGGAATCTGAGGTTGACAATTTAGTTAAGCACATTAACGATGATGATAAAATAAAAAAAATTGAATTTTTTGATGTTGAACAATGCAAAAATCAGGAAAATCCCTCAAAGCCACGGTTTTAGTTTTCCCCGGCTCGAATTGCGACGCAGAAGCCTTTGCCGCACTTGAAACTCTTGGCTTTCAAACATCTTATACATGGCACAGGGAATCACTTCCTTCAAACCTTGATCTATGCTTCATTCCAGGTGGATTTTCATACGGCGATTACCTTCGCTCCGGTGCAATCGCAGCAATGAGTTCAATCCTTTCCGAAGTCAAAACATTCGCGGAAAAAGGGGGATATATCATCGGTGTTTGCAACGGTTTTCAAATTCTTACCGAGGCAAAAATTCTCGACGGAGCACTCCTTCGCAACGAATCATCTTCGTTCATTTGCAAAACAGTTGAATTAAAAACAGTTAGCAAATCCTCAATTTTCACAAAAAATGTTTCAGATAACCTCACAATTCAAATTGCCCACGCGGATGGTCGCTTTTTCTGCGATGAAAACACCCTCAAAAAACTTCAGGACGAAGACCGCATCGCGTTTGAATATCTTGAAAACCCAAATGGTTCAATCGCAAACATTGCAGGAATTTTAGGCGGAAAACACAAGAATGTCCTTGGAATGATGCCACACCCGGAACGCGATCTTGTTTCAGGCGTGAACGGCATGGAAATTTTGCACTCATTTATTAATAATTTCTAATGCGACTGATAGTTGAAAATATCTCGAAATCTTTTGTAAAAAAGCCCGTCCTGAAAAACATTTCTTTTGAACTCAAAGCACAAGATTCCCTCGCGATCATTGGGGAATCAGGTTGCGGGAAATCAACTTTGATGCGAATCGTTGCAAATCTTTTGAAGCAAAGCTCCGGCAAAATCTCATTTTTCAACGGTGAGGAAAAAATTCAGCCGGAAATCGGCTACGCGTTTCAGCTCAACGCACTTTTCGATTCCTACACAATTTGGCAAAATATTTCGTTTTACAAGTTCATCAAAAACATTGAAAGCGAGGAGAAAATTCGCAAAAATGTCAAAATTGCGTTGAAATTAGTCAATCTTTCGCACGATGTCATGGATTTATACCCGAAGGATCTCTCCGGTGGAATGCAAAAACGCGTTGCAATTGCAAGGGCGATAATCACAAATCCCCATATTCTATTCCTCGACGAGCCAACTTCAGGACTCGACCCCTCAACTTCGACAAAAATCGTCGAAACAATTAACGGACTTCAAAACCCCGATGGAAACAAGCCAATCAAAATCTCAGTAGTTCACGATATGAAAGTCGTCAAAGCCATTTCAAATAAAACACTTTTCATCAAAAAAGGTGAAATTTGCTGGCTTGGAAATACTTCAGATTTAGAAAATTCCGGAAATCAAGAGTTGAATTCGTTTCTGGAGGTATAACCTTGCGAATTAACACGCATATTAAACGATAGCACACAATCTTTTTCGTAATTCATTTCGGGCGACGGCAGCATTATCGCATCATTTTCAACGGTGTACTGTTGTGCATAGCATTGAATCTCCCCAGCATCAGCCTTGGAATCATCGGCTTTTTCATCGATAATTGAAAGAACTTTTGCATTTACGGGCGTGAAGTTTATGGCATCAGGATTCACCGAATTGTTTTCCGAAAAACCACCAAGAATGTTGTAGAAATGCCCGCCTGATGAGACTATTGAAATGTGCGAAGATTTAACCCTTCCTTCCTGCAGAATGGTTTTAAGATCGATTTTTTGATAATCAAGATTTCCCGATGAAAGCGTTTTATGAAAAAGTTTTGACTTCATGAGGTGTTCCTCCACAAATGCAACTTCATTCTTGCCAATGATATTTCCGTAAATGTTAATCACACCATTTCCATTCCCATTCATATTAAAGTTTGTTCTCACCTTGTATTCAGCGTCAATGCAATCCCCCGGTATACAATTATACGAAGATGCAAAAACCTTAAACGCAAGGGTCTTATCCATCATTTTTTGAATCGTCGACGCGGCAGTTGAAGTGTTCATTGTGAATCGAAACACAACAATTGCAACGATTGAGGCCCCAAGAACCGCCATGACAATCGCGAATTCAACAACTGTTATTGCGGCACTGCGCATTTTGATAATTTTTCTTAACATTTCTTTAAATGAAGA
>CAMAVG010000023.1 GCA_945861605.1 Rickettsia typhi | reverse complement strand
TTAATCATAACATTGCAAGATTCAGGAGTGCCGTACTTGACGGTGTAGTCTCCACGAACGATTGATGTGTACATTGCAGATCTTCCTTGGATGTCATCCGATTTTACAGTTAGCATTTCTTGCAAAATGTAAGCGGCACCGTGTGCTTGAACTGCCCAAACCTCCATTTCTCCGAATCTTTGACCACCATCGTACTTACTTCCACCAAGTGGTTGTTGTGTAACGAGGGAGTAAGGTCCGACGGATCTTGCATGGTATTTTTCTTCAACAAGGTGGTGAAGTTTAAGCATGTACATAACGCCGACTGTGACATCTCTATCGAATTTTTCACCGGTCAGACCATCATAAAGAGGGAATTTACCTGTTCTGTTAACTCCAAGTGATTCAAAAACGCGTGAGATATCGTCATCAGATGCTGATTGGAATGATGATGTTGAAACTTTGACACCGTCTTTCCATTTTTTAATGTTATTCTTGAATTCTGCCTGCGGAAGGTTTTTCAGGGTTTGGATGTCGGCTTTGTCACCAAATGCTTTGCCCAAAAGTGCGAGGATATCATCCTTAGCATTCTTTTCTTCAAGCATTGTGTTCAGTTTTTGACCAAGCAACCTTGACGCCATTCCAAGGTGAACCTCAAGAATTTGACCAATGTTCATACGGTTTGCGATACCAAGTGGGTTTAGAACGATATCAACAGGCGTTCCATCCTCAAGATACGGCATATCTTCAGCTGGTAAAACCACTGAAACTACACCTTTGTTACCGTGTCTACCGGACATTTTGTCACCCGGTTGAAGCTTTCTTTTGATCGCAACATAAACTTTTACCGACATTAGAACACCGTTTGGTAGATCGTTGCCGTTTATGATGTTTTCAATGCGATCTTCCGATTCTTTTTTGTTGTCATCAAGGGCTTTTGTATAGATATCCTTGATATTATTGATGGTGTTTTGTGCTTCGTCGCCATCAATAACAAATTTCAATTTGTCTTTTAGTGGGAATTTCGCAAGCTCTTCATGTGAAATTGTAGAGTTAAAGTTCTTGACTTTGCTTGTTGCGATAACAGTATTTTCAAGAATTAGTTTATCAACGGCTTCTAAAAATGTTTCGTTGATAATTTCGTTCTTTTTGTCAAATTCGCGTTTGATTTTTGCAATGGAAATTGCGTCGATCTCCTTTGCGCGTTCAACTTTGTTTACTCCACCTTTTGTGAAAATTTTCACATTGACGATGTTTCCGACAATGCCCGGTGGAACAATTAGTGATGTATTTTTTACGCGGCTATTTCTTTCGCCAAAAATTGCTTTGAGAAGTTTTTCCTCAGCGGTAAGGACATCCTCATTTTTTGGAGTAACTTTTCCCACAAGAATATCGCCAGCTTCAACATATGAACCAATGTTGATAATGCCGGATTCATCAAGTTTTGCGAGGATTTCGTCGGAAATATTTGGAATATCGCGTGTGATTTCCTCTGCACCAAGGCGAGTATCACGAACAACAGCTTCGAATTCCTTGATGTGCACAGATGTGAATATATCGGATTTTGCAACCCTTTCGGAAATGACGATGGCATCCTCAAAATTGTAACCATTCCAAGATGAGAAGGCGGCTAAAAGATTTTGACCAATGGCGAGTTCTCCGCCTTGAGTACTTGGACCACTTGCCAGAATATCACCTTTTTGGACGCTATCACCAATATTTACAATGATGTTGTGGTTAAAGCATGTGCTTTGGTTTGTTCTGTTGAATTTGTGAATGTTGTAGATATCAAACGGTTTTTCGTAGCTATTTGTTTTTACGACGATGAATTTGTCGTTGATATCGTAGACAATACCCGCGCTATTTGCAAAAACTGAAACGCTTGTGCTGGCGATAATGTCTTTTTCCATACCAGTTCCAACGATTGGAGCTTTAGGACTCACGAGTGGAACTGCTTGTCTTTGCATGTTTGCTCCCATCAATGCGCGAGAGGCATCGTTGCTTTCGATAAACGGAACAAGTGCGGCTGCAACTGATATAATTTGCTTAGGATTTACCTCAACATAGTCAATTTCAGAGCCATCAACCATTCTAAAATCACCGTTGAATCGACATCTAACAAGACCTGATTTAACCTCTTTTTTTTCAAAATCGACGAAAGCTTTGTCTGATTCAACAACCTTTTTGTCGGATTCTTGGATTGAGTCAAGATATTCAACTTCGTCTTGAATTTTACCGTTCACGACTTTTCTGTATGGAGTTGTAATAAAGCCGTAATGGTTAATTTTCGCATATAATGCAAGGGTGTTAATAAGACCAATATTCGCACCTTCTGGCGTTTCAATTGGACAAATTCTTCCATAGTGACTGTGGTGTACATCGCGGACTTCGAATCCTGCACGATCACGGTTCAGACCACCTGGTCCAAGTGCTGAAATTCTTCTTTTGTGGACGATTTCAGAAAGTGGGTTTGTTTGATCTGCAAATTGTGAAAGTTGAGACAAAAGGAAGAAATCTCTGACATCGGAAGATACGATTGATGGGGAGATGATATCTGATGGCATCAATGATTCCGGCGTTCCGGAGTTCATTTTTTCAACACATGAGCGGACTAATTTTGAAAGAGATGTTTTGAAAACATTGCCAAAAAGCTCACCAACACCACGCACGCGACGGTTCTTCAAACTGTCGAGATCCTGAACTGGAAGGTTGTGATATTTGATGTATAGTAGTTTTGAAATAACATTTTCGACATCCTGTGATGTCAAGCATGTGGATTCAATGTTTGAGCCAAATTCAAGGTTGATTTTGTATCTACCAACTGCTGAAAGGTCGTAAGATGATTGGACGGAGAATAATTTTTCAAACAAAGGTGCGATGTCCTCGTCTCTAATTACAACGCCCGGTCGAAGGGATTTTAATATATGACGCATTGATTTTTCAGGCGTTTCAATGTGTTTTTTTACAAATGAAATAACATTGATATCGTGTGATTCTGCGGCGTCTATGATTGAAAAATCGCAGTTTGATTGCAGCATGATGTCGGCAATTGCAGTCGTGATTACTGTGCCGGACTCAACTTGTACGCCGTGCATCATTAGATCTTTCGCACAGACTGAGCCAACAATGTTTTCGCGTGCGATATAAAGTTTTTCGTGATTTTTTTGCAAGGATGGCTTGTTTTTTGTTCCAGCGTAAACAACAATTTCACCGGCTTCGTTTATGAGGTCGAATGTGATTGTTTTGCCGAATTGCGAGAGCGATACCGCTATTTTGTTGTCAAGAACTGATAAATGTAGTGATTTGCAGAAAATATCAACAATTTCTTGCTGATTCTTGCCAAATGCGGACAATACGAATGCAGAGTGCATTTTTTTCTTGCGGTTTATGCGGAAATATAGTGTGTTTTTTGCGTCAAATTCGAAATCAACCCAGTTACCACGATAAGGAATTATTGATGATGTGTAGCCAAGTGCACCGCGTTGAATGTCTCTTTCGAAGAAAATTCCAGGTGAGCGATGTATTTGTGATACTATGACTTTTTGAACGCCATTCAAAATAAACGAACCGGCATTTGATGACATGAGCGGTATTTCACACAGAAGAACCTCTTGTTCTTTGATGGCGGCAACCTCAGAAACGCCAGTTGCTTCGTCAACCTCGTAATAAAACATACGAAGAGTGACATACAATGTGCAAGAATATGTAAATCCGCGATCTATACATTCTTGCTCGTTGTATTTTGGTTTTGTGACTCTATGAGAAGTATATTCAATTGACAAAGATCCAAATGTATCGGAAATCGGAAAGACTGAACGAAGTATGGACTCCATTGATATGTCGCGATAAAAACCATAAAGATCATCGTTTGATTTTAAAAAATCATCGTAAGATCTTCTTTGAAACTCCAAAAGAGATGATGAGTTATCGTTATAAAATTTGTAGGCGTCTATATTTATTCTTTCAATCATCAATACGATAAATAGATATGTCAATTATGATGTACTTCATCAAGAAAATTGGGTTAAATATAATTATTTAACCTCAACTTTAGCACCGGCAGCTTCAAGTTTTTTCTTGAAATCTTCAGATTCAGCTTTTGACACACCTTCTTTTACTGTTTTTGGTGCACCATCAACAAGATCTTTTGCCTCTTTAAGACCAAGACCTGTAATTGCACGAACTTCTTTGATTACTTCAATTTTTTTGTCACCAGCAGCAACAAGAACAACTGTGAATTCTGTTTTTTCTTCAGCAGCAGGAGCAGCAGCGCCGGCAACAGCAGCAACAGCAACGGGAGCAGCAGCAGAAACGCCCCATTTTTCTTCAAGTTGTTTAACAAGGTCAGCAGCTTCAAGAATTGTAAGGGAAGAAAGTTTATCAACGATTTGTTGTAAATCAGCCATATATATAAAAAAAGTTATTATTTTGGGTTAAAATTGCTACTAATTACGCGACCAATCGCAGTTGGGTAGTACGATAAAGAGTAGGCAATTTTTCTTGGAACGGATTGTATAACCGAAAGCAGAGATGCTCGGATAACTTCCATGCTTGGCATTGTAGCAAGTGTTTTAACATAGCTTTCACCGTAGAAATTTTTACCATCGGATATTCCAACGATTTTGATTCCAGATGTTTCATCTTTTGCGTATGAGTTTAAAACTTTTGCAACACCGACAGGATCTGTGGCAAAGATTGACATATTTTGACCAACAAGAACTTGTGAAATCACTGCGTGGGAGGTGTCTCTAACGGCGATATCGTTCAATGTGTTTTTCACAACAATTGTCGTAGCATTTGCATTTGAAAGCTGCTTACGAATTGTGTTGTTTGTGTTTGCGAGCAATCCAGTTGTGTTGACTATGAAAACATAGTTGTGAGAAGAGTACATATTCTGTAAATTGGCAACCAATTCACTTTTTGAATTTCTATTCATATTTATAACGAAACTAGTTTGTGTTTAAGATTTGTATTTTTTTAAAAGTCAAGCATTAATTTTGCATTTTATAAAAAAGATGCAGGAATTTTTAAACTAAACCCAGACATTGTGGTTGAAAGGTGTAGTTTAATGATGTATGAACCTTTGACATTCGATGGCTTGGCTTGCTTGATTGAAAGAATTAATTCTTTGATATTTTCAACAAGTTTTGAGGAATCGAAGTTTGCACGACCAACAGAGACGCGAACAACGGGGTCTTTGCCTGTTCTGTATTCAATTTTACCGCCAATGAATGATTTTACTGTTTCGACGATTTCATCGGTAACTGTGCCAAGTTTTGGGTTTGGCATAAGGTTGCGAGGGCCGAGCACTCTACCAAGTGGGGCGAGTTTCCTCATAATTCCGGGTGTTGCGATACATTTGTCGAAGTCCATAAATCCGTTTTTTACGCGGTCGATGAGTTCGTCTCCGCCTGCTGCAACAGCGCCTGCTTCAAGTGCTTTTTTAGCATCATCACCTTCGGCGAAAACTAAAACGCGAACAACGCGTCCTGTTCCGTGTGGAAGGTTTACGGTTGATTTCACGACTTGGTCACCCTTGCTTGGGTCAACGCCAAGAATGACATGTGCGTCAACTGATTCAGGGAATTTTGTTGTTGAGGATTTTGAGTATTGTGCAATGACTGAAACTGCCTCGTCAAGTGTGTATTCTTTGTTGAGGTCTATTTGAGAGTTTTTTAAAAAACCTTTAATGCGTTTGGAGTGTGTCATATAATATTTTATTAAGCGTTATTGTCAACTGTAATTCCCATTGAAAGTGCTGTTCCGGCAAGAGTCGCAACCGCCGCTTCAATTGAATTTGCGGTAAGATCCTGCATTTTTGTTTTTGCAATTTCTTGGAGTTTTGATTTCGTTACATTACCAACATTCACTTTTCCGGCTTCTTTTGAACCGTTTTTCAGGCCGAGAGATTCGAGAATCATGTATGATGCTGGTGGTGTTTTGATTTCAATGTAGAATTTTTTGTCCTTGTAGAAATTGATGATTACAGGAACTGGACCGGACATTTTAGCGGTGGCATCGTTGAATTGTTTGCAGAATTCCATGATGTTGAGTCCTCTTTGACCCATAGCAGGACCAATTGGAGGGGCAGGATTCGCTTTTCCGGCTTGTAAAATCAATTTAAAAGAACCATCAGGTTTTTTTCCATTATTCATTGTTTTCTTGATTAATTATTTATTTATTAAAATTTCAACATCCTCAAAGTTTGCCTCAACGGAGGTCTCTCTGTTGAAAACTGAAACTGATATTTCAAGGGAGTTTTTTGTTTTGTCGATGCTAACAATCGTTCCTTTGAAATCTTTGAATGAGCCTGAGCGAATTTTTACATCCATTCCAAGTTCGAAAGCGATCGCGGATATTTTTCCTTCGGAGGATTTCATCATCGTTGAAAGCATTTCTTTGTATTCTCTTTCAGATAGCGCCTGCGGTACGGTTGCTTTTGGAAGGAAGCTTATAATAAGTCTGTTTCCTGCGCCAACGCCGGACATCTCGTTTATAACAGAAAGTGAAAGTTCGCTAATGTGCATTCGAACGAAGACATATCCAGAGCAAAGAACCTTGCTTCTTGTTTTTGCTGTTCCGTGTTTTGCAATTTCAATTGCGGGAACGTTGAAATCGTTGAATAGATGCGTTGCGTTTTTCTTTAATGCAATTTTCTTTATATTTTCAACAACGGATTTTTCCGCACCAGAACGCACTTGCAGTACATACCAGAAGAAAGTCACATCGCTGTGTTCGGCAGAATTTCCCATATCAAAATTAATTTGTTTTTCCTATTGAAGGACTGCTTTTAAAATGTGATAAATTTTTTGTCAAGAACTTTTATTAAAAATTTTACCTTGATATTATAAAAAACTTAAATTATTGGTGTTAATATTGAAAAATAATTTTTTGTTTGCATTCAATGCAGTACGCCGCTCTTCTTATCGCATTTCTTTGTGAGGCAACCACATATCCCGTGTTTATACACAATTCAATTCACATTGAAACCATTATTCTTGCGTATTTTGCAATCATTCTTGCGACGAATAAAAAACTTTCCGTTACATTGCCAACAATTTTACTTTTGATATCCAGCGTTATTACATCGAGAATCGCAGGGCTTTCTTCGTTTTTGATTCTCGTCGGAGCGTTTGTTCATTATCAGTTTTTTGTTGCGAATGATCGTGCAAAGAATTCAATAAAAAAGCCAACACACGCAAGTGTAATCGCGACATTCTCCATTTTGTTTTTTGCGATATCAATTGTGAAAATTATCACTCTATATTCATTCGGCTATACGGTTTCGCCTCTGCTTGAATTCTTTACATATATAATCAACATTGCAATTTTTATCATAATCACAGTATGCATTTTATAAACAACTCGCTTGCTTTAATAGTCATTTCAACATTGGTTTCGTTGCATGCAAACGCGGTGACGCATCCATCGTGCGTAGTTGAAAAACCGGCGGAGAAGCCCCAAGATGCCACAGTTATTGAGGCTCCCGCTAAGCCTGTCGTTAAACCGGTGATTAACTTTGAAAATAAGGATACATTGAAATCTCAAACGAATGAACATCGGGAATTTATATATCAAACCCTTTTACAAAACGATATTCCAAAGCAAATTGCGAAATACGCCTACAAACTGAACTTCATTGAACGCCCGACTGTGGAATCCAAAAATCAGGCGGAAAATACTTCGACAATTGATACCTACGCCAAGAAATTCTTGCAAAGGTTGCCTCGTGCAAGGGAATTCATGAACGATAATATCACGCATTTTAACGATGCTGAAAGAAAGTATGGAGTCGACAAAGAAACCATCGCTTCATTGATTTTGATCGAATCAAACATTGGTGAAAACAAAGGCAAGTTGAACATTATGGACGCTCTTTTCACAATGTCACACCCTTATAACAGTTCGCGAAATAAATTCTTCACAAGTGAACTTGTTTCTGCATTTAAGCTTCTTTCTTCGCAAAAGCATTATTTCAGAAACACGCTAATGGGTTCTTGGGCGGGTGCAATGGGTTACACGCAATTCATTCCATCATCGGTGATATCCTATTCAGTTGATGGCGACAAAGACGGAAAAATTGATATCATAAACAGCAAAATTGATGCAATTCATTCGGCGGCGAATTATCTTGCACAGGCAAAATGGGAATTCAACAAGCCTGTTATGAAGGAAATTTCAAGGGATGACCTCAAAGGCGTTGATTTTTGCAAAACGATTGGTCAGAATTTCCAAGATGGCAAACTCTTCCTTGCACAAGTAACGCCGGAGGAACGCCTCTTTGTCGTATATGGTAATTATCAAACGATTATCCGATGGAATAGGTCGTTCGTGTTTGCTTACACGGTTCACTTGCTTTCGAGCGAACTCAAAAAGCCAATACCTGAAAAAATTACAGAAGAGATATAAGAATTTATTCACAATATGAAAAGGATATCGGCGATACTACTCCTGCTTTCGACTCAATCCCACGCGATAACACTCGGAGACGCAATCTCAACCGTTGTAAATGATACCTCCGCAAGTATTTCAAATGAGCTTATCGTCGAAAACGAAGCGTATAATTCCAACATTGTTGCTTCAAAGCAATCTATTTCGCAGTACGCTCCCGTTCCTTATTTATTCTATTCCTATTCAACGCCACTTTCAACACAGCTAAATGGTTCACTTCCGGCAGGATTCAACTTCCCAACGAAATTCATTACTGGTTTAACCCAAGAAAACTATGGTTTTGCAGTTGATTACAACATCGCATCACTTCCGCAGGCGGTTCGCAAAATTCAGTCAATTGGTGTTGTGAGATCCGCCGCAAAAAATAGCATGGAAGGGAAAAAGGCTGAATTTTATTACAACCTTGCCAATGTTTATATCGAACTCTACAGAGCGGAGGAAATCCTGATTCTTCAAAAGAAAATTTACGAAACGGCGAAGGCGCGCGCAATTGAAATTCAAAAAAACGCACAATACGGCATGGCTTCAAAGAAGGATTCGCTTCTTTCGGAGTCTGAAATTTTGCAGGCGGAAATGAACTTGGAGAACTACCAAAACATTTTGAAAAACGCACAGGCAAAATATCAAGAAAAATTCAAAACGCTTCACGCTGGGCTTGAACTTGTCGAAACTCCGCTTTTCCAAATTGCGAAAAATGTTGATGAACTCAAAGAAAAAATTACGCAAAACCAAAATGTGATTGCGTTGAATCAAACGGCAAAATCTTATAAGATTGAATCCGGTATTGAGAAACTAAACTTGCTTCCTAAAGTCACAATAACATATCGTAATATGTTCAACAATCCGGATTCCTCCCTTGGTTTCCCAAATTATATGCAATCAACATTTGCTGTTAATGCGAACTTTAACTTGCTGAATATCACAAATTATTATGGCAGTAAGAAAAATTCGCATGAATCAAAAAAGAAATTTGCCGAGGCAAAAATCGTGAAAGCATCGTATGAAATTGAAGCGACGAACCTTTGGAATGATACGAGGCATCAGGAAGAATTGATTTTAGTCTTGACAAAAGTTGTGAATAATGCACGGGAGATTTACTCAATCACAAAAAATGAGGTTCGCTCCGGTACAAAATCCTTTACGGAAGAACTTCGCACAAAACAGGAATACCACACTGCGGAATTAAATCTTATTGAGGCAAAACTCAAGAAAATGCAGAATATTCAGCGTTTGAAATTCCTAACGGGAATGAGTGCTTTTTAGTTGAACAAACTTGAGTAAAATATTTCCCTTTTTGTTTTTTTGTTATAGCGTACTAGTACAGTGATACAAAATCAAGCTTAGAATGACCCTAACATAAGCCGAGTTCTGTTTTGCATCTTTTTATTAATCTAGGCATTTTCTTGCGAAAATACTTCCAGCAACATACCCGAAACACTAAGTTAAAGTACAAACTTTCCGAAACGAATTTCGGAGCGTGTTCCCTATTTTGTTTTGCTTGTAACGGGGTTTACACCAACTTCGTGTTACCACGAAGAACCGTGAGCTCTTACCTCGCACTTTCACCCTTACCATTTTTGCAAATGGCGGTTTATTTTCTGTTGCACTTGCCGTAGCATTGGAAAACCAACACCCCCTGTTTTCACAGGCGTTATGTACCTTTCAAGTCCGGACTTTCCTCGTATTTTTTCAAACACGCAAAAAGAGTTAGGGTCAAAGAATAAATGCGGGCATAAAAGCAAAAATCAACCTTTTTTTGTGAAAATTTTGCTTGAGATTCTTGACCCGAATTTTAACCAGAAAAACCCCGCAATAATCATTCCAAGGCACAAAATGTGTCCCATTGTGAAAACACCAAGGGCGATGTATCCGATGTGGGCGTCAGGCTCGCGAACAAATTCGATTAGAAAGCGAAATGTTCCGTAGAGAATCAAAAACCAAGAAGCGATTGAATAATGAACGACTTCTTCATTTTTATTTGCCGCTTGCTTCAATTTGAACATTCGAAATGTTATGATGAAGAGGATCAGTCCCTCGGTAATGGCTTCGTAAAGTTGAGTTGGGTGCCGTGGTGTGAAATCGTTTGCTTGTGGGAAGATTACTCCAATTGGAAGAGAGGTGTGAGCGCCCCAAAGTTCTCCGTTAATGAAGTTTGCTATTCTGCCGAAAAACAAACCGGGAGTTACACACATCGGGGCGATATCTGCGATTTTACCTGCGGGAATATTGTGCTTTCGTGCGAAGATTGTCAGTGCGATTATTACGCCGAGAAGTCCGCCATGAAAAGACATTCCACCCTGCCAAACTGCGAAAATTTCAAGGGGATTGTGAATGTAGTATCCGAAGTTGTAAAACAGAACATAGCCAAGTCTTCCACCAAGAATTACACCGAAAAAACCATAGTTAAAAATGGATTCCGCCTGTTCTTTTGTGGTGAAATCGCTGTATTTTTGGAATAGTTTATAGGCAAAAACAAAGCCAAGGATATATGCGAGGGAGTACCATCTAAGAATTGGATAGCCTGCGATATAGAAAATTACCGGATCAATATTGAGTTGCATACTTCATTAAAAATAATTTCTTGTGGTTGGATTATCGATTCAAACTTCTTCAATTCCAATGCCATTTCATTTTGAACTTTTGTTATCAGAGCAGGGTTTTCAAGCCATTCCTTTGCTTTCATTGCAATTGAATTTCCGGTTGCATTGTTTTGGAGGAATTCCGGAAGAATGTATTTTCCGGCGGTGAAATTGAGCAATGTTGCGAATTTTGTGTATGCCATAACTTTGATTATAACCTCAGTTATGATATTCGCACGGTAAAAAACAATTGATGGAATTCCAAGAATGGCAAATTCCATGACATTTGTCCCAGATTTTGCCAAGATGAAGTTTGCGTTTTGAACTGTTTGCCATTTTTCGCTTTCGTTTGAAATTACATTTGCGTTGCGAACTTGTGAGAATTCCTTTGCGATTCTGCCGTGTAAATGTGGAAGAGTGAGGATGTTGAACTCAATATTTGTGAACCTTCCGTTGAGGATTTCAATTGCTTGTTTAATTATTGGTGTGTGTTTTGTAATTTCCGATTGCCTGCTTCCAAGTGTGATTGGAATGATTATTTTGGAAGGTTTCACCGCGGATTTTTTTTGTGTCAAAATATTTTGCTTTATTGCTTCCATGTTGTGAAACGGGGGGTATCCTATGAATATAGTTTTCAAGCCAAACTGCGTGAAGTATGGCGGTTCGAATGGAAGAATGCAGAAGAGGGTGTTGTATAGCGATGAAACTTTTTTTGCTCGATTTTTTTTATAAGCCCAAACGGAAGGTGCAACAACATGGTGAA
>CAMAVG010000022.1 GCA_945861605.1 Rickettsia typhi | reverse complement strand
AAACTTGGGTTGAAATTGGTGAAAGATTTAGATTAATTGTTGAAATCTTTTGCATAAAGTTTCAGTCTTTCTTCTAAAAAGCCGTGAAGTTTTATGTGAATCATTTGCGTTAAAGATTCAAGGTTTTTTTGCGAAATGTTATCCCAAATACGAATGATTGAAAGGATATCCCGCCTTACTGCGAAAGGATCTCGGGAAGATGTCGGCATTTCTCCAATTTCTGCAAGTGCATTGATTTTCTGCAACTTATCGACCAAAGAAAGTTGCTTTCCAAGAATGGAATTTGGCAGGTCGTCGCTTGGGTTAAGTGGCTTGTAATGTTGTGAAACGGCAGCAGCAATTTCGCCTTCAACCCCAAGGTTTTCAAGGTAAAAACCACCAATATACCCCTGCAGATCCGTAAAAGATTGAACAATTTGCGTTGTTAAGTCATTTTTTGAAACGGTTATCGCCCTTTGCAGGATATCATTATTTGGGAAGAGTTTTTCCGCCAAAATTTTCATTTCCTCCACCCTTTTTGCAATGGAGCCAGACTTTTCGTGGAAAATAATCTTTTCAAGTGATGGCGAAACTTCATCAATTTTAAAGGTTTTAAGGTCATCAGTAATGTAATACTTCGCATCTTCAAGGCGTGCTTTAAGGGTTTTGATGTGTCCTTTCAAAATTTCCTTACTGTGTTTTTTTCCAACAATTAAGAACTGCGGCACAATTTTTCCACCTTGTTCAAAAAGAATGTATCGCTGGTTTTTGGCGATAGTCAAGCGTAATAATTCCTTTGGAAGGGAAAGATATTGCGGTGGAATTTCGCCAATTTGAAACTGCGGGGAATCATAAACATGTGCAAGTTCAGCAACGGATTCCCTTGAAACGCAAGTAATTCCAAGCTCTTTTTCAATGCGATTAATTTCGTTGTTTATTGCCGTCAAAGTTTCAACATTTGTCAATTGTGGAATTTCTTCAAGCGAATTAAACGCAAATTTGTGCGTGATTGGTTTGCCATCAAGAAAAGCAGAAATTGAGTGGATTGGTCTGCACCATGGCAAATTATTTCCGTTAATTGTTAAATCCAGCGTTTCTTTCCATGATTTTGAAATTTCCAAAATATATTTTTCCACAATTTCGGGAGCAATTTCCTCCGCAGTTTTTGTGGAATCTTCCTTTTTTGCAACATAGTTGTTTTCCGTTTTGGAAATTACAAAGCCCATTTCGTGCGGATACTTCTTGTAAAAACCTTCAATTGCAACTTGGGGAGCATCACATTTTGGACCAATTATTTGCTGTTCGGGAAATTCATACAATTTTTCAAGCTCAATAGCTGCAAGGATTTCACTGGAAAGCACTTGGTAGAAATGAATGAATTTGTCACTCGCAAGATATTTGTTAACATTTGGAACTTCACTAAACGGAATTTCTTCCTGCTGAATTAAAATTTGTATTGTTGGCATTTTTCACTTGAAATTTTCAAAGAACTGTTTTATGAACAATGAGTTATGTCAAGTTTTTTTACTGACTAAATTTTTTTTGTAGTAACAAATATGCCAAAGGTTTACATTGAAGGCCCCGTTGGAAAGATTGAAGGAATGCTTCATTCTGCGGAAAATCCGAAAGCTCCAGTTGCAATAATTTTGCATCCGCATCCGCTTTATGGTGGAACAATGAACAACAAAATTGCTTACCACCTTTATAAATCCTTCGTTCAGAACGATTTTTCCGCCCTAAGAATTAACTTTCGCGGAGTGGGGAAATCACAAGGAAAATTTGACGCAGGAAGGGGTGAAGCTGAAGATGTTGGTGCCGTAATTGACTGGCTACACTCACAATTTCCGGAAGCCTCACATTTTTGGCTTGCAGGTTTTTCATTTGGCTCTTATGTTGGGTTGAATGTCGTTATGCGTCGCCCTGAGATCGAAGCCTTTATCGCAGTTGCTCCACCTGTAACAAAATATTCCTTCTCGTTCTTTTCACCGTGTCCAGTTTCTGGGCTAATTGTTCAAGGAGACTCCGACGAAATAGCATTAATTGCCGATACCGAAACCCTTGTTGACCTCAACCACAACCAAAAAAACATTCATATTGAATACGAAATTGTTGAAGGAGCCGACCACTTCTTTTCCCAAAATATGGAAGAATTTGACGGCATAATTGAAACATATATCAAAAACCGCCTTTCAAACAGAATTGTTTCATCTGTTGTTAAACAAAGAAAACGGAGCAAAGGCAGAAAGAAGAAAGTTGCGTAAATTAATTAAAATCAAATGAATTACACTATTGATACCCATTCCGCAGTAAAAATTCTGGAAGAAGCAAGTTTTAACGAAAAACAGGCGGAGGCTATTGTAAGAATTGTTACTGTATCGCTTTCACAAAGTGTTGCAAAAATTGAAGCAATCACAAAAGAAACAACAACTATGGCGGAAGTTGTCAATAGCACAAAAGAAAAGCTTGAAGGCGCTGCAACAAAAGAATTTGTTCGAAACGAAATCCAATCAGTAAGAACGGAAATCCAATCAGTAAGAACGGAAATTCAATCAACAAAAGCGGAAACTCTTAAATGGATGTTTGGCATGTTTTTTGTGTTTTCATCTGCTCAACTTGGAATTTTAATGATAATCCTGAAATCTTTTTTCAAGGGCGTTGGCGGGGTTTAGGTTGTTTTGTAAGTTATGAAAATTCGCATTGGTAACGGTTTTGATTTCCACCGCCTTGACAAAAAACAGGCTCAAAAATCTTCAAAACCACTCGTTTTATGCGGACTTGAAATCGATTCCGAGTATTCCATAATCGCACATTCCGATGGCGACATCATAATTCACACAGTTGTTGATGCCATTCTGGGAGGACTCAACGCCGGAGACATCGGCACATTATTTCCAGATTCTGACCCAAAATGGAAAAATGCCTCTTCAGTGCAATTTCTTAAAGCAGCATTGGGGATTATGGAAGCAAAAAAATTCGAAATTTCAAACATTGATATCACTATTATGTGCGAATTTCCAAAAATTAAACCACTTCGCAATATTTTGGTTGAAAACCTTGCGGAGGTTATGAATCTTGAGCAAGACGCGGTTTCAATTAAAGCAACGACGACAGAAAAAATGGGATTCCTCGGGCGTGGAGAAGGAATTGGTTGCTTTGCGACCGTTTGCTTGATTCAAAACTAAAGACCAATAAAGCCCGCATTTCCGCTATTCATCAGCCCATTATTCGGAATTCCACATAATTCATTTCTGTCGAATGCTGCATCAAATGGATTATTAAATACATTTATATTCGCACAATTTTGTTGTTCTGGACTGATAACAGGAATGTGGCACGCGGAAGTTGATAATGCGAAAAATAAAAAAATAATTTTCATAAATAATATTTTATAAATAACCGCACGACCATCAACGACATAACAGAAATAAACATGATGTTAATGAATTTCGAACCTTTTTTCATGCTAATCCACACGCCCAATTTTGCACCAATAACCTGACCAAAGCCCATCAGAAACGCAATTTTGTAGCATATCAAACCCATTGGAATGAATATAATCAATGCGCCAATGTTACTTGCAAGGTTTAGAAGTTTTGCATTTGCGGAGGCTTGAAGCGAGTTCATTCCAAGAAATGTTATTAGGGCAAAAATCCAAAATGTTCCAGCACCAGGACCAAAAAAGCCATCATAAAAACCAAATAATACGCAAAAAATTGCAATAAAAACTGCTGTTTTCATTATGGGTTTGTGAGACTGAACCTCCCCATGTTTGAAAAATGCAATTTTATAAACCAAAATTCCAACCATGATTATCGGAATAATTTTGCCAAGGATTTCAGACGATGTCTGCTTCAAAATAAACACACCAATAATTGCAGAAATAAGTGTTAAAATAAATGCAAGTGGTAAGAATTTCTTTATGTCAATCATTCCTTGTTTGTGAAAATGCCAAGTTGCGGCAGTTGTGCCAAATATCGCTTGAAGCTTGTTCGTTGCAAGAATGTTATGCGGTGGAATTCCCAAAAACACAAGGCATGGAAAGGCGACGAGACCTCCCCCACCGACTGTGGAATCGACAAATCCCGCTGCGATTCCAATCACAAATGAAACAATTGCAACAAAAAGCGTGAACTGTATGATGTTTTCCGAAGCAAAGAAATGCGAAACAACGCTGTGAAAATCCATTTTTAGTAGTCCAAATCTCGTTTTATAATCTTCGCAAGAACGAATTCCTTAAATTGAGAAACTGTATAATTGCGACTTTCCTCACTGCCAATTGTTCGAACTGAAAGCACGCCTGTTTCCTGTTCTTGCCTTCCAATTGTGATGATATACGGCGTTTTTTGTGTTGAATATTTACGAATTTTATAACTGATTTTTTCAGATGAGTTATCAAGTTCGGCAATAATGCCTGCGGATTTCAATTCGTCATAAACACTTGTAGCATATTCCGCCGTGTTTTCAGAAATTGAGCAAACAACTGCGTGAATTGGGTTAATCCAAAGCGGAAGCTTTCCTGCGAAGTTTTCAATCAAAATGCCAATGAACCTTTCAAACGAACCAAGAATTGCCCTGTGAAGCATTACCGCCTGTTTTTTTGAACCATCGGAATCAATATAATTCGCACCAAGGCGTTCGGGGAGGACATAATCCAGCTGAATTGTTCCACATTGCCATTTTCTGCCGATAGCATCTGTTAGTTGAAATTCCAGCTTTGGTCCATAAAAAGCACCTTCGCCTGCTAAAACTTCAAAATCAAAGCCTGCCATTTTAACAGCGTCCGAAAGATTTTTTTCGGCAGAATCCCAAATTTCATCCGTTCCTGCACGGTTGATTGGACGAGTCGAAAGCTTGATATCAACCTTTGTGAAGCCAAAATCAAGATAGATTTTATGCAAAAGCTCACAAAAAGATTTCACCTCGCCAACAATTTGTTCCGGAGTACAGAAAATGTGGGCGTCGTCTTGTGTGAATGCACGCACACGCATAATTCCGTGCAATGCACCCGATGGTTCGTTTCTATGACACGACCCAAATTCCGCCATGCGAATTGGTAAATCTTTGTAAGATTTCAACCCTTGCTTGAAAATTTCAATGTGAGCAGGACAGTTCATAGGTTTAAGTGCAAGAATGGATTTCTCCGATTCACAAACAAACATATGTTCCTGATAATTCGCCCAGTGACCGGACTTTTCCCAAAGCTCCTTGTTGAGTAGTTGCGGAGTGCGAACCTCTTGGTAGCCATTTTCCTCCAAATTTTGACGAACATATTCCTGAATTGTGCGGTAAACGAACCACCCGTTTTTGTGCCAAAAAACCGAACCAACGGCTTCTTCGGAAATGTGGAAAAGGGAAAGTTCTGTGCCTAATTTGCGGTGGTCGCGTTTTGCTGCTTCTTCAAGCATTGTGATGTGATCGTCAAGTTCCTGCTTTTTGAAAAAGGCAATTCCGGAAATGCGTTGAAGTTGGATTGGTTTGGAGGTAAAAGTATTTCCATTGCCACTGGGGTAAGTCCGTTTCTCATTATTAACTAAATTTTGAATACCAAACCAATGCTTCATATCTACATCATCGGCGTGTTTAAACTGGTTTTCCTTATCGCCATCATCTGTGATACGAATAACATTGACAGACAAAATATTGATAACTTCTGGTGCCCATGTAATGTTATTACCTCTGGTCCAGCCCATCTGTCCACCGTACTCAAGAAAATGTATGACTGGTCTTGCACCGATGTATCCTTTTTCTTTTGCATCCAAAAAACACTTTGTCAGGCTATCAAAATATTCACTCTCCAAAATCTGCATACCATCTGATGAAAATTTTCGCCATACATATTTATAGAGCATTTTACCTGCGTCGTTTAGAACTCTATCACACAAGACAAACCTCCAAGTCGTCGCATCACCCCTCCAATAACAGCCCGAGACCTTCAACAACTTGAAATTACGCAAAAATTTGGTGTTGATATAATGCGGACCTTTGCATAAATCCGTAAAATTGCCTTGCGTGTAAAGGGAAATTTCTTCGCCTTCTGGAATTATTTCTTCAATAATTTTTCCCTTAAAAGGTTCGTTGATTGAATTAAAAAAATCAATTGCTTCCTGTTTTGGCTTCGTTGATTTTGTAATATCCAAGTTTTTCGATGCCAATTCCAGCATTTTTTTTTCAATTTTTGGCAAATCGTGTTCTGAAAATGGGGTTGAGCGTAAAAAATCGTAGTAAAATCCGTTTTCTTTTGTTGAAGGACCAAACACAACCTGCGTTTCCGGAAACAGTTCTTTCACGGCTTGGGCAAGAAGGTGTTCGCAGTCGTGTCTCAAAACTTCAAGTGCTTCTGGCGATTTCGTCGTTAAAATTTCAACCCTTGCATTCTCGGTTATTTGCGTGTTGACATCAACCAGCTTGCCGTTGATTTTCGCAACGATGGCCTCCTTCGCAAGGCTTGAGGAAAGGCTTTGTGCGATATCAAAAGGAGTTGTATGTTGTGGGAAATCTTTAATTTCGCCGTTTGGTAATGTGATTTTGATGGTAATTTCTGACATTTATTTTGGATATAGCTAAACCTTGTTAGTAACTTAATTTTAGAAAATTCAAGAAAATTCTTGACTAATAAAAAACAAAGGTGCAATGATGAAATATTGACGCGGGGTGGAGCAGCTCGGTAGCTTGCTAGGCTCATAACCTAGAGGTCGTAGGTTCAAATCCTGCCCCCGCAACCAATTTTCCACAAAAGCATTGCTCCAAGTTGCTACGACCTAGAGGTCTACGGTTAGCTCAATTTTTATTTTTCTAGAATAATCGCTTCTGCTTCGCAGCGCAAATCCATGCCGTGAGCAACCAATTTTCCACAAAATAATTCCTCAGTTTAATCTTGTTAATTAGGGCTCCGTGCCCTGAAGATGTCGACCGGAAAGCGAAGCTTGGAGGCGAAGAGACATCGGAACGGGTAGGAGCTCGTAGAACCATTACTGTTGTGAGAATTCAAGATTCACGGACGCGTGGAATATTTGTGCAATGGCGTCTTTTTCATCGTAAGTTAGGCAGAAAGATATGCCTTCGAATTGAAGTAAATATTCCTGATGCAAGTCTTCATCGAAAAATGTGAATTTCATTGAGCCTGATTGGGCGTCGCCTAAGACATTTCCCGAACCGCGAATCTTTCTATCAACTTGAGCAATATAAAAGCCGTCGTTGGAATCCTTCATTGCTTGAAGGCGTTCTTTTGCTTTTTCACTCATTCCTGTTGATACTCCTTCCGCATTGGATTCGCCGCCGTTATTTCCGAAAAGCAAAATGCAATAGCCCTGCTCTCCCGATCTCCCAACTCTTCCACGCAATTGATGAAGTGAAGCAAGACCAAATGTCTCTGCGGATTCTATCACGATAATATTTGCCTTTGGAATATCAATTCCAACCTCGATAATCGTCGTTGCAAGAAGGACTCTCACGCTTGGACTTTCCTTAAATTCGAAAATTGCAGAATTGATTGCATCTTCTTTCATTTGCCCGTGAACTGTCAGAATTTCACCATCGTTGAAGTATTTTTTCAGAAAGGCTTCACGATCCTTAATATTGGATTTCATCTGACTTTCAGCCTCAATTAAAGGGCAAACCCAGTACATCTTGAATTCGTTGCCAAATTTTCTTTTTGTTGAGGCAACGAGTTCGCCGGCTTTTGCATTTGAAAGAAGTGTTGTTATGATATCCAAACGATTACGAGGCTTTTGCGTTATTGCAAAGAATTCAACACCGGAATACATTGACATCGAAAGCGTTCGCGGAATTGGTGTTGCGGTCATTATCAAACACTTTGCATTTTGCGATTTCTTCATTAATTCTAACCGCTGACGCACTCCAAACTTGTGCTGTTCGTCTATGACAACAAAACCAAGGTTGTGGAATTCAACCGCATTTGCAAAAATTGCGTGAGTCCCCACCACGACATTAATTTCTCCACTTTTAATTTTGGCAAGTTTTTCGCGTTTTTCTTTTGCCTTGTCTTTGCTCATAACAAGTGTGCAACAAATTCCAAAAGATGAAAGAGTTTCATTAAAGCTGTGGAACAACTGTGTTGCAAGAATTTGCGTTGGAGCAAGAACCGCCACTTGCAAACCATCATCAGATTTAATCGCATTCAATGCACAAGCAATTGCGACTACAGTCTTTCCGCAACCGACATCCCCTTGTAATAAAAACAATTTTCCTTTGTCGGATTTCTGAAATTTCAAAATTTCATCAATTGCATCAACTTGCCCTTGTGTTAATTCAAACGGCAGTTTTTTTTGAAGTTGTGGCAGAAGGTTTTGTTCGAACTTTATTGCATTTGCATGGTGTTGATTAATTTTCTGAATTGTGTGTTTATAGGAAATATATTCAAATGCCGCAAGAAAGTTTTTCGCCGTTTGCAAGTTTTCAAGTGAACTTGGCTTGTGAATTTCGTACAATGCGGAATTGAGTGTGAAGTTTGTGCGAAATTGTGAATTGATTTTTGGCGAAACGGTTTCTGTGTAAGGCTTCGTTTGAAGTTGGTTGATAATAAAGCTTTGGGTTTTGGAATCGTCAATTTTGCTTTTTTTATAATGCGGGGTTATTACAAGGCTTTCAGTTGGTGTGATTTTGCCTTCGTTGACTTTCGAGGGGTGGACTATGGTGATTTTATCCTTGAAGAATTTTGGTCGCCCTGAAATTGTTATAACATTGTGGAGAAGGAAAATTTTATTCCACCACGATTGCTTTCCAGCGAAGAATGTCAAAACAATTTGATGATTCGTAACCTCGCCTTCTTGTGTAACGAAAAACGCGGTGATTGTATATGGCAGTGTTCGGGAAATCTTCAATACACTGGAATTTTTAACGGGAAGAACTTTAAAAATATTCGTTACATCTTCCTTGATTTCGAAAAATTTACGAGCAACATTGATGATATCATAGCGAACGGGAGAAGTTCCGATTGGATTGAGTTGCGGGGAATCATCTGTTATTATTGTGGCATTTGAAACAGCCATTTTACATAATTGAAACCCAGCTAATTACAACAATTGGTGCAACGCATGATATCGCTGTAATTATGTAGCCAAGAATTGAAGAGGTTTTGAGTTCAAGCGCGAGGTTGTGATCCCATAAAATGTGGCGGATCATAGTTCCCGTGAAGAATGTTATGCAAAAAACCGTTACAAACAGGATTATATAGGAAATGAATGAGACAATTGGCGTTGAGGCATGTAATGCCATTATTACAAGATAAAACGGAATTGACGGATTGTTGTATTTATAAATTGAGACTATCATTGACCAAAAAAGCACGATCGTGAAGAAATAGACATAAATTCCGCACATTCTTCCAACAATTGAAACGCCGGAGGTAATCTGCTTTTTGTAGATTGAAAGATGTGGGGAGAGAGGTCTTTTATTCATGACTTTTTTTTACTTATACCCACCACTAAAATCCCATAATTTAAAAAATCAAGTTTTTGTGAAAATTATTAACAATACGCCAAAAAAACTTGACATATTGATTTTGTAAAATTAAATGTTTGAATACTTCAACTATGCAAAAAAAATAATGAACAAAAACACGGTAATTGATAAGTGTCTTACAACAATTCCTTACAGATTCGACCTTGTAATTCTAGCGTCTCAGCGTGCAAGAATGCTTTACCTTGGTGCAAAATCCCCACTTGGCGATGAAGTCCAATCAAAGGTTGATCTTGCCCTCCAAGAAATCGCAGCTGGAATATGCACAAGAAAATCAATCCTTGAATCATTCAATTCTTCAGTTACAATCTTTGACTCAGAAGAAATCGTAGAGCCAAACTTCAATATTAAAGAAATTTCCGAAGGCGTGAGCTACGACGATTTCAATATTGAGGACGAAGTAGAGTAATTTTTTTTAAAGAAAATGGCAGATTTCCTCCTCCCGCAGAACTCAAAAGTAAATAAAGACGGAAAATTTTACGCAAATAACGCGAAAAATAAAAAATCGTTTTCAATATACCGCTACAATCCGGAATCTGACGAAAACCCAAGGCTTGATACCTACGAGGTCGACCTTGACACTTGCGGACCAATGGTTTTGGACGCCCTCATCAAAATTAAAAATGAAATCGACCCAACTTTGGCATTTCGAAGATCTTGCCGCGAAGGAGTTTGTGGATCATGCGCAATGAACATTGACGGAACAAACACACTTGCCTGCATAAAACCAATCTCCGATGTAAGCGGAAAAGTTCGCGTTTATCCACTTCCTCATATGCAAGTTGTCCGCGACTTAATCCCCGATCTTGGCAAACTTTACAAACAATATTCTTCCATAAAGCCGTGGTTGCAATCATCGCAAAATGCCTCAGCAGTTAAGGAAAACATTCAAATGCCTGAAGATCGTGCTAAGCTTGATGGTCTTGTTGAATGTGTTTTGTGTGCATGTTGTTCAACAGCCTGCCCAAGTTATTGGTGGAATGGCGATGAATACCTTGGTCCAGCAGTTCTTCTTCAGTCATACCGATGGATCGCCGATTCCCGTGACGAAGCCAAAAAACAACGCCTTGAAGAACTCGACGACGCGTTCAAACTTTACCGTTGCCACACAATCATGAACTGCACAAGCACTTGCCCAAAAGGACTCAACCCCGCAAAAGCAATCGCAAACATAAAAAAAGAAATTGATAGCACAAAATAATGCTTGATGTTGTAATTATTGGCTCGGGCCCTGCTGGATATTCCGCCGGAATTTATTCTGCTCGCGCAAATTTGAAGACTTTGATGATATCCGGCTGGGAGGAAGGAGGTCAGTTAATGCTCACGACTGAAGTCGAAAACTACCCCGGCTTTGAACACGCAATTCAAGGTGCTGACTTAATGGAAGCAATGAAAAAGCAAGCGCAAAATGTTGGAGTCGAAATGCTTCAAGCAATGGTTACAAGCGTTGATTTTTCAAGCCGTCCATTCAAATTACAAACCGATTTAGGCACTGAAATAATCGCAAAAACGGTGATAATCTCCACAGGCGCACAGGCGAAATGGCTTGGTCTTGAAAGTGAAAAATTCTTCCAAGGCTACGGCGTTTCAGGTTGTGCAACTTGCGATGGCTTTTTCTTCAAAAACAAAAAAGTTGCCGTTGTTGGCGGTGGTAACACTGCTGTTGAAGAGGCAATTTACCTAACAAACCACGCAAGCGAAGTTTTCCTAATTCACCGAAAAAACTCACTTCGTGCGGAAAAAATTCTTCAAGATCGCCTGTTTTGCAACCCAAAAGTGAAACCAATTTGGAACGCAGAAGTGAAGGAAATTATTGGAACGAGCGAACCAAAATCCGTTACAGGCGTTGTTTTGGACACTCCAAACGGGGAAGAAAAACTTGAACTTGATGGCATTTTCATTGCGATTGGTCACAAACCTTCAACGGAAATCTTCAAAAATTCTGGCATTGAACTTGACGGCGAGGGCTACATTATCACAAAATCCGGCACAACAAAAACGAATATTGAGGGAGTTTTCGCCGCGGGTGATGTTCAGGATAGAATCTACCGCCAAGCAGTAACTGCCGCTGGAACAGGTTGCATGGCAGCATTGGATGCACAAAAATTTCTGGAATCCCACCATATTACCGCATAGTTTTGTACCAAACGCTTGGTCGAAACACACATTCCACAAGGCTTTTGATTATTGGAATTATGTAGAATATCATGTATACATTGTAAAATAAAACCGATGCAATGATTTTCCTTTTTCGCAATTCCGGGAATCTAATAAGTAAAATCGCCGGATATAAAAAAAATAAAATAATTCCCCAGATGAAAAACATTGCGATAATTCGTTGATCGTGCGAGTTGTAATCCAAAAAATTCAGACCAAGCGTCACGGTAATGTATCCAATGCAAGTAACGGGACTTGATGCCAAAGTTAGGA
>CAMAVG010000021.1 GCA_945861605.1 Rickettsia typhi | reverse complement strand
CATGGGGATTTCCCTCGCTTTTGTCTGTGCTTTGAAGGGGTATCACTTGGTTTTGACAATGTCGGAGGCGATGAGTCTTGAGCGTCGCAAGCTGATTTCTCACTTTGGTGCCAAACTTGTTTTGACAAAAAAAGAGCTTGGATTTCAAGGCGCAATCGATAAATCATACGAACTTTCGCGTGAAATTCCAAATTCACTCGTGATGAATCAGTACCATAATCCCGCAAATTTTGATGTTCATTTCAATACAACTGGGCCAGAAATTTACAAACAAATGAACGGTGAGATCGATCTTTTCATTGCAGGAGCAGGCACCGGTGCTTGCGTGAGCGGCGTGAGTGCTTATTTGAAAAGTCAAAAATCCGTTCATACAATCGCAATTGAGCCTGAAGAAAACGATATTCTTGCCGGTGGAACGAAGTTCTCTCCGCATGCACTTCAGGGCATTGGTCCAAATTTTATACCGGATAACTTCCGCGTAAATGTCATCGATGAAATATTCCATGTTTCCAAAGAGAATGCCTACGAAACATCGCGAATGCTTGCGAAATCTGCGGGCATTGCCGGCGGGATATCATCGGGCGGAATTGCATTTGCGGCGTTTGAAAAGGCAAAAACTGTGGAAAATAAAAATATTTGCTTCATAGTTTGCGATTTCTGCGAACGATATGTTTCCTGCGATTTATTCCTGTAAACTACTCCGCAAGAAGTTCGGCCTCAATTGCTTTGATTTGCACGCGAAGCTCTTCTGCTTCAGTGAAATTCCAATTTTTCGCGGCTTGCTTCATTTGTTTTTTGAGGTCAGCAATTAGTTTCTTAATCTGCTTTTCTGTCATTTTTTCAAGTTTGGAAAAATCAAAAATCTCCTTGGAATCCTCGCCCATTATGACATCAAGCATGGTTTTTATTTCCTTCAACACCGTCGTTGGGGTAATTCCATGTTGTTCGTTGTATTCAATTTGCATTTGGCGACGGTCTTGAGTAATCTTTACCGCTTTTTTGATTGAATCCGTCATTTTGTCGGCATAAAGTAGCACTTTTCCGTCTTTATTCCTCGCCGCTCTGCCAATCATTTGGATTAGCGAAGTCTCGTTTCGTAAAAAACCCTCTTTGTCGGCGTCAAGAATTGCAACCATAGAACACTCTGGAATGTCAATTCCTTCACGCAATAAATTAATTCCAACGATGATATCAATTTCGCCGGAACGCAACTGATTAATAACCTGTACGCGTTCAATTGTTTTGATTTCGGAGTGCAAGTACGCAGTTTTAACGCCTTGCTCGATAAGGTAATCGCTGAGTTTTTCGCTGAATGATTTTGTCAAAGTTAGTGCGAGGATTTTTCCTCCTTGCTTGATTATTTTTCGTGCCTCTTCAAGGAAATGTTCAATTTGGTTTGATGACGGGTAGATTTCGATGATGGGATCGAGCAAGCCTGTTGGTCGAATTAATTGCTCAATGACGATTCCATCGGATTGTTGTGCCTCAAATTCGCTTGGAGTCGCCGAGACAAAAATCGTCTGCGGGCGTTTTTCATTCCATTCTTCAAACATTAGTGGGCGGTTGTCGTAGGCTGATCTCATTCGAAAGCCGTGTTCTACGAGGTTATTTTTACGAGATCTATCGCCTGCATACATTGCCCGAATTTGTGGAATTGTTATGTGGCTTTCATCGATGAAAAGCAGAGCATCTTGTGCCATATACGAGAACAGTGTGGAAGGTGGCTGCCCAATTTGTCTTCCGTCAATGTATCTTGAATAATTTTCAATACCCTTGCACATACCAGTCGTGACAAGCATTTCGATGTCGTATTCCGTTCGTTGGCGAAGTCTGTTTGCTTCCAAAATTCTGCCTTGTTTCATAAATTCTGCAACTTCGATTTTCAAATCTGCTTCAATATGTTTGATAGATTTGAGGATGACATCCTGTGGGGTTGCGAAAAGTTTGTTTGGGTAAATTGTGATTTCATCAAGACTGAGTTTTTTTTGCCTTGTGATGGCGTTGAATGTTGTGATTTGTTCAAGTTCCAAGCCGAAAAATTCCAAACGAATACCTGTGTTTTCCAAGTGCGAAGGGAAAAGTTCGATGGTATCGCCCTTGACTTGGAATTTTCCGCGTTCGAATGCGATATCATTTCGCTCGTATTGAAGATATATGAGGTCATCGGTAAGGTCCTGCATCTTAATTTTATCACCGCGTTTGATTTGCTTTCGCATGGCGGTGTAATTTTCCCTGTTTCCAATACCATAAATGCACGAAATTGATGAAATAACGATGACATCTCGCCGCTCTAACGCACTAATTGTTGCAGCGTGACGCATAGTATCCAGCTGTTCGTTGATTGAGGAATCCTTTTCAATGTAGACATCTCGTTTTGGAATATAGCTTTCGGGCTGGTAGTAATCGTAATATGAAACGAAATATTCCACCGCATTTTCGGGGAAAAGCTCCTTCATTTCGGCGTAAAGTTGTGCCGCCAAAGTTTTATTATGAACCATAATTAACGCGGGGCGTTGCATTTCTTGAATGACATTTGCGACGGTGAATGTCTTTCCGGAGCCTGTAATTCCTTGCAATGTTTGGGATCTATCGCCATTTTTCACGCCTTCAATCAATTTTCGAATTGCCTCGGGTTGTGAACCGGCAGGTGTTTTATTTGTTGTTAATTTGAACATTTTTAGTGATTGTTATGTTTTGTTTGTGGTTGCTCTTGAAGAATTGTTTCCACGAAATGTGCTTCATATTTTTGGATTATCGTCGCCGATTGAAGGAGGACTTCTTCCTTCAATTTTGCAAAAAGGGCGGAAGTCACGACAGTTGTGTAGCAATAAATTCGAATTTCAAGGGCAAGTGGCGAAATTGTGTTCAAATGCACGAAAAGATTTTGACTGTTGTCGATCTCATGATGGTTGGCAAGGAATTCGCGAATTTCCTGAGCAATTTCCTTCACTTTTTGATGATCCTCGTGCTTTATCAGGATTTTTTCCTCAATTTTTCTGTGAGTCATACGCGATGGATTTTCGACAATTACCGTTGAGAAAACCGAATTTGGGACATATATCGGGCGTTTTTCAAATGTGATAATTTTTGTTTGCCTCCACCCAATTTCCTCAACCTCGCCTTCAATATCTTTTTCCGGCGAGAGAATCCAATCTCCGACTTTGAAGGGTTTATCAAGGTATATCATCATCGCACCAAAGAAATTCGCGAGGAGATCCTTCGAAGCAAAACCAACGGCGATACCACTCAGACCACCAAATGCAAGAAGCCCTGCGATGTGAACTCCGATGATTTGGAGTTCCACCAATGTTGCGATAATGACTACAATCACTGTTCCAATTTGGGTAAATGCCATGATCGATGTTCTGTCGAGGTTTGATTCGTGATTTTTCGCCGCATGATTTCGAACAAGATTGAAGAAATGAATTATTGCCCACGCGACGAACAATACCAATATTGATTGCTGAATCGCGATTGTCGAAAATTTCTTCACGAAGCGAAAATGTGAGTTTGAAAATTCCGCCGTAAGGACGATAATCCACAGTGAAAACGAGGTTTTAAATGGCGTTTGCAATGCGTGAAATAGCAATGAAAGCGACCATTTTCCATTTTTAGACGACTGCAGTTCAAGTTTTTTCAACGAAAGCGTGACGATTTTGTAGACGAATATTATGCAAAGAGCAAGACTTAGAACCTCAATGTTGATTGAATATTTCTTGAGTAAATACTTAAACATAGAAGACGATTGAATTTAATTCAATATAGTCAATTCTTTTGGCAATGTCAAATGATATTTCAAGAAATCTTTCCAAAAAGTGTGTTTTCCAAAACGGCCGTTATTTCCACATTCAGAATTTTCCCGAAGTAATTTTCTGCATTTGTGCCGGCTGGAACATCGACGATAACGGCTTGTAAATATGGCGATTTCCCGACGATTTGCTCGGTTTTTCGAATACCTTTGCTCTCAAAAAGAACGGGCATTGTGCTTCCAAGAAATTTTTTGTTGAATTCCAATTGTTGTGATTTCAGCAATGTTTGTAGTTGCGAAAGGCGATGCGAAGCGACATCATCGGGGATTAAATCCTTGAGTGCAGCAGGCGTTCCGGGGCGTGGGGAATATTTGAATGAGTAGCTTTGTGAAAATCCAACTTGGCGAATTAAATCCATCGTGTCTTCAAAATCTTGGTCAGTTTCAGATGGAAACGCTACGATGAAATCCGAAGAAAGGGCAATATCCGACCTTGCATTGCGGACATTCTCGATGATTTCAAGGTACCTCTCCCTCGTGTGTTTGCGGTTCATGAGTTGCAGAATTTTGTTCGAACCGGATTGCACTGGAAGGTGTAAATATGGCATTAATTTTGGGTTCAAACCGTGTTGGGATATGATATCAGGTGTGAAATTGTTTGGGTGGGAAGTTGTGTAGCGAATTCTTTTTATTTCGGGAATTTTGGAAACCTCTTGAATTAATTGAGCAAGACTCGCCTCAGATTCGTTACTTCCATCGATGATTTTTCCGTGGTAGGCATCAACATTTTGACCAAGTAGTGAAACTTCAACAATCCCTTGCGATGCAAGGTTTTTGATTTCGTCAAGAATATCGTGCATTGGGCGGGAGTATTCCTTGCCGCGAGTGTATGGTACAACGCAAAATGTGCAGAATTTATCACACCCTTCTTGCACGGTGACGAACGAGGAAAATCCCTTGGCAGTTCTATTTTTTGGCAAGGAGTCGAATTTTTCATTTGGTGTGAAATCCAGTTGGGAGCTGAACTTTTTGCCAGTCTTGCGTTTGATATCGGAAATCATGTCCGGCAAATGGTGGTAAGATTCAGGACCAATCACGATATCCACAATTGGCGCGCGTTTTTTAATTTCATCGCCTTCAGCTTGAGCAACACACCCCGCAATTGCGATTATTGTTTCAAGACCGTCTTTTTTGCGGGCATCTTTGTATTGGCGAATTCTTCCAAGTTCGGAATAAATTTTCTCCGCTGCTTTTTCGCGAATATTACAAGTGTTGAGAATTATTATGTCGCTCAATGCAAGTTCTTCCGTGGTTTTGTATCCATTTGCTTCAAGGAGTTCACCCATGCGTTCGGAATCGTAGACATTCATTTGGCATCCGTATGTTTTTATATAGACATTTTGCATATTTTCATTCTTTAATTCCAAGATTTTTCAAGACAGGTTGCATTAAATTTTCAACCATTTTTTTGGTTTCATCGTTTGATGTCGATTGATGTATTTGGGAGTATCGTGATGCCGACGAGATATAATTGCCGGTGATTGCGTAATTATTTGCAATGTATAGTGAGTTTTTTTCGCGAACTTCCTCAATAAATGGAAGGAGAATGCTAAGGTTTGGCGTAAATTCTGCGGAATCGTCAATTTCAGTGACTTTTGCAATACCGTTGTTGAGGGAATCAATGATTTGCAGGGATTTTTTGTGATTTTTGAAGATTTTGTAGTACGAAAGTGTTTTGAGGTAGTATAAATATGGAAGTTCGGGGCTTGTTGGGTATAGCGATTCAAAATTCTCAATTTCGCTGTGCATTTCTTCGAAATCCTTGGTTGCGTAGTGGCAGAATATCAAAACCGGCGAGGCATTTTTGGATTCTTGGGAATATGGCGAAATTTCATCGATTTTATTAAGATTAAAAACGCACGATTGATAATTCCGTTTTTTTGCCGCGTCGATGCCCTTGTTGTAGTAATAATCCGCCCGTTTTTCCTTTTTTTTACAAGATGAAATCCCCACTAAAATTACCACGAAAAGCAGTTTAAACATAGTGCTTTCGATAATAATTTTTAATGTAGAATTTAATCAAAACACTGGCGATAGCGGTGAGCGGAAGGGCGAATAGTACTCCAAAAAAACCGAAGAATATTCCTGAAACGAGGAAGCCGAATATTATCCAAAGCGGGTGAATTTGGATTTTGTCGGACATTAGTTTCGGCGTGAGGAAACTGCCTTCGATGATTTGCCCTGCGATGAAAATCGACCCAACGACGCATATATAAAGGAGCGAGTGTCCTTTCAAAAATGCGACCAATATTGCGATAATAAACCCGCATGTAAGACCTGCGTACGGAATTATGGAGGCAAGACCTGTCAAAATTCCAATTGTAAAACCGAATTGCAGGTGGATCATGCTCAACGCGATTCCGTAAAATGATGCGAGGAATAAAATTATGTTGATCTGACCGGTGATATAGCCGGCGAGTCGAAGGCGGATTTCAGTGCGAATTGTGATGAAAGAGTGCCTGTGTTTTGTTGGAATTAGGGAAATAATGTTTGAGTTTATGGTTTTCCAGTCTTTGATCATGTAGAATGTGATGATCGGCGTTATGACAAAAAAGCTGAATGTCTGTGCCAAAATTGAGGAAATGCTGGCAAATTCGGTGAATATTTTTTGCCCGAGCGATGGGAGGAGTTCGTTGATCTGCGAGTAACTTTCAACGATCGTGTTGTGAACGCTTTCTGGGATGTAGACTAAAAAGCGTTGCTGAAAAACGCTCAGGATGTCTGGTAGGATTTTTGAAATAATGAGTAAATTTCGAACCGCAACTGGGATGAATAGTATGAAAAAAGTGATGAGGGTGAAGAATATTGCGAAGACTATCGCAAATGCAAGCAGGGATTTCGAGGTTTTGTATTTAGCGGAAATCTTTTCAACGAATGTATTGAAGATGTAAGCCGTAATTGATGCAAAGCCAAATGGGAGGAGAACCATCGACCCGATTTTTCTCAAAAAAAACCAAGATGCTATAAAAATTAGAAGGGATGAAATCCAAAATTTGGCTGTAAATCCAAAAAACAGACCATTACCCTTCATAATTTAGAAGAATAATTATGCTTTTGCAGATTCCGCTTTGTCAACGAATTCAATGATTGCCATTGGACTTGCATCACTTAAGCGAGGGCCTTTTTGGTAAATTCTAAGGTATCCGCCGTTTCTTGATTTAGCAGCTTGTGCAAATGCAAAAAGGTTTTTTCTTGCTGTTTCTGTGTAGACAAAAGAGGCGATTGCTCTGATTGCAGCGAGGTTATCTTTTTTAGCCTTGGTCAGAAGTTTTTCTGCCATTGGTTTGATGGCTTTTGCTTTTGGAAGAGTGGTTTCGATCCTGCCGTGTTCGCATAAAGATGTTATTAAAGCACGAAAAAGTGCTTTGCGTTGGTCTCTGTCTCTGCCAAATTTACTGTGATTTACGCCGTGTTTCATATCAAATGTTATTTAACTTTGAAATATTAATGAAGTTTGTTTTTTATTTGTCAAGAATATTTTCTTTTCACCTTGCAAATAAAATTTTATTGCGACTGAATTGCGTATAAAACCTGCAAATTGTTACACATGGAATGAAAATTTTGGTTATCGGTGCCGGAATTAATGGAATTTTGACAGCATACTTCCTTGCGAAAAATGGTCATAATGTTGAAATTATTGAGGAAGGAAACCAGCCCGCAACAAGAACTACCTTTGCAAATGGCTGTCAATTAAGTTTTTCGCACACAACGCCGATGCGAATTTGCCCGTCAATTTTTCAAAAGCCGTTTAATCGACCGTTATTCTTGACAAAATCTGAAAAACAATGGTTGAAAAGCCATAATTCTTTTGAAAATTCATTCAACGAACGCTTTCATATTTTAACAAAGCTTGCAATTAAAAGTAAAGTTGCATTTGATGAAATATTTTCCCAATTTCATGATATTCCCGAAACAATTGGTCATTCTTCCGGCACGATGTACATTTTTTCGGAAAAATCACAATTTGAAAAACGAAAAAAACTTTTTGAAGTTCAAAAATCGCAATACGGAATTGATTTTACATCACTTTCATTACACGATGCCGTGGAATACGATGGCTCGCTTGCAAATGTTGCGCACTCCGTACAACACGCAATATTTACACCGTTTGATCGCACACTCAACGCATTTGAATTTACAAAATTTATGGCGATGAAATTCGAAAACCTTGGCGGGAAAATCCATTATAACACTAAAATTCACGATATCGCGACGAAAAACCATCAAGTTTTGGCAATTAAAACGAGTCTTGGCGATTTCACGAATTACGATTCATTCATCTACTGCGGCGGTGCCTCGGGTTTGAATTTACTCGGTGATTCAACGCCAAAACTTCAATCAATAACAGGATATTCAATGACATTTGACGCCTCATATTCGAACCATTGCCCTGATGCAAACATCATTGATTTTAGCAATAAAATGGTTTATTCGCGGCACCAAAATTCGCTTAGAGTCGCCGGCTTTTTTGATATCAATGATAAAAATAAAGAAAAAAGATTGCAACACTTTCATAAAAAAGCCATTGAAACATTTCCGGTTTTGGAAGTTCAGCCGGTTGTGCATACTTGGTGTGAGAATCGCGTTTTTACTCCAAACGAAATGCCATTTATCGGCAAGATTTCAGAAAACTTCCTTGTAAATACAGGGCAGGGGCATCTTGGAATCACGCTTTCGGCAGGCAGTGCGAAGAAAATTTCCCAAATTGTTCAAGAATCGTAAAGATTGTATTTGTTAAAAAAATCTCCGACCAAATGAATCGATCCGCACAGGAATATTGTGTCAAAATTTTTCGTAAAATCCAATGCTTGTGCAAAGTTTTCCACGGCAAAGCAATGTTTATGGGCGATTGCATCACTCAATTCAATCGATGGAAAACATTCGTCGTCGTCCCCAAAATTCACGGTTATTATTGCATCAAGCAACTTTTTTTCAAGTGATTCCCGCAAAAATAAAAAAATATCTTGGCGAATTTTCCTGCTCAGCATGCCAAAAATTAGAACTTTCCTTCCGCTTTGCTCGGCAATAAATTCAATGAATTTGGAAATTCCGTCAAAATTGTGTGCGCAGTCGACTAAAATCTCCCTGCTAATTTCTTTCAGAAAAACCTTTTCCATCCTGCCTTTCCACTTTGTTTGGGATATCGCCTCAATGGATTTTTCCTCGTCAAAGTGAAAATTAATTTTTTGCGAAATCATTTCCAACGCCTTTAATGCTGTTGTTGCATTTTGAGATTGAAATGTGGAAGCAAGATTGTTGTGAAATTGTTTAATTTCGCGGCAAATTTGATATCCCGCGTTTATTGATATGGATTTTTCCTCGAAAATTTTGTAAATACTTTCCGATTTTTGAAAACCCATGACGGCGTTTGAATTTTGTTTCACAATTTCGCATTTCTCCACGGCGATTGCTTCAAGATTCGTGCCAAGATATTCGGTGTGATCAAGGGAAATTGAGGTGATAATGCTTAAAAGTGGGTTTGCAATTACATTTGTTGCGTCGAATCTTCCACCAAGACCAACCTCAATAATGTTGAAATCCGCTTGGTTTTTCGCAAAAGAATGGAATGCGATTACGGTCATTGCCTCGAAGTATGTCAGCGAGTTTTCCAAATTATGGCTTTGCAAAATGGAGTAGACCTCCTTTGTGTTTTGCATGAGTGAGGCATCGGAAATGTTTTGCGAATGAATTTTAATTCTTTCGTTCACTTTTACCAAATGCGGAGATGTGTAAACATTAACGCTAAACCCATTTGCGTTCAGAACATTTTGCAAAAATGCCGTTGTTGAACCCTTGCCATTCGTGCCAGCAATGTGGATTATATTTTTCAAGCTATAATGCGGATTTCCCAACACCTCCAAGGCTTTTCGCGTGCGATCAAGCTTATATTCGCCGTCCTGAATTCCCCTTAATGGTGGCCAAAATATTCCATCAAATTGCATATTTTATTCAAATAATTTGTACAAATTCGGCTTTTTTATTTTCAACTTCTGTTTTTTGATTGCAGTATGTTGGATGTCCTCCTTTGTGTAGTGGTCGATTTGTGAAACTATATTTTTGTGAAATGATATTGCGTAGGCGTTGTGTTTTTCAACTTTGGGCTTAAAAAACGCTCGCTGCTTGGTTGTGCTGGAAATGTAATACCACTTTTCATTCCAAACAAACGAAGGCTCGCCAAGGATTGTTCGAACGTCTTCGGCTCTTGTTAAATTGATTTTGATCGCGGAGATATCCTTATCCTTAAGAATTACACCGTGATTGACCGTTGTTGAGCAGGCGACGAAAAATAATATTATGAATATATAACGCATATATTTTTGATAAACACACACAGGTTTCACGCACTATGATGATATGTCAAGAACTTTATGTGTAGCTACGACTGGATCCTACCGCCATCTGCGTAAGCTCTTCCAATGTGCTGGCTGTTTTTTGTGTGCCGTGTTGATCCGTGTAATGCACCGGTGTGTCAAGCTCTCTCGTTAGCTTTATTTCTGGCTCTTCTTTGATGAGTTTATCGACATATTCCTTGACGGTGGTATTTGTGTCACCAACTTTAATTGCCATGTCGGGGCTTTTGATTGGCACTTCCTGTTTTTCAATTAACACCGTCTTTTGAGCTGGCGGATTGGACTGCGTTGTAGGGCTCGTTGCTGCGTTTGCTGTCGCTGCTTCAGGTTTTTTCTCTGAAGCAGCGGTTGAAGTTACATCAGGCTTTTTATCTTTTTTATCTGAGGCGAATGCGGATTTTATCTGGTTTCCCAGTTTTGCAGCGTCACTTAATCTATCAACTGAGGTTGAGGGCTTTGCAAAGGGGTTTAAATCCGATACTAAGCCACCAAGTCCACCAAATGCCGCCTTCGCTACATCTGATTTTGAAGCGTTAGGATCTTTGTACTTGTCAATCATATTCTTGACATTTGAATAAGCATTTTTCCCAGCCTTGATGCCCTTATCTGGAGTATACATACTTTGAATGGCATTGCCGGCGAGTTCAGTACCAGTTGTTGATATAGTCTTCCATGCGGAGTTCACCATACCAAGTTGCGTCCCAACACCTGTGATGCCTTCGATCATTCCGTTTGATGCATCGGCGATTTTCTCAATCGATGTTGCATAAATTGATGTAAGCATGAAGAAAAATAGTGCATACATTGCCAATGTTACAGTTCCTGAATCGCCTAATTCAGCAGCGTAATAGTAGAAAAGTGGTATGTCGATGAAACCTATTAGCTTTATATGGATGATTTCCTCGCAGTAGACATCAAATGAAAGCATTGCTTGTGCACACTTAATTATGAGAAATCCAAAGACTGATATCGCGATGAATAGGGTGTATTGTTGTAACATCAATGCCAGTATCTGCTTCCACCATCTTTCAAAGTATAGTTTTGTTTTCTCAAAGAGGAGAAATATGAAGAATATGGGCCCGACTGCGAATAGAACTCCGAGAGTTGCAATTATGACCATGTAGCTCATGATCGATAGAACGGCAGATATTACATAAATTGCCATCGAGACAAGCACAATAATGAATGTTGCAAAGCCCATTGGCTTTCCACTGAATATTAGCACTGACATTTTTACCCAAAATATCTTATTGAACATGAATGATAGCATGACTGCAAGTGGAGCGAAGCCATCGTTGACATTGTTTATGTCCATTTCGAACAATGCGGAGCAAAAATACATTGCGAATGCCTCCATTGCGTAAATTGATGGAGAAACAATGATGCTGTAATACGCTGACCAGCCAATTGGCATGCCTGTTGCACCTGAAAGAGTGGGGTTTGTGAACAGTGAGATTATTCCAACTTTGATGAATATCGGTATTGATTTTGTTAGACTAAGTTCCGTCATGCCAAGGAGGTATGTTAACCCAAGAATGACGATATATAAAGTTAGCCCAAGGTAATATGTTGTGCGATATTCGTCGCTTCGAACAATGCCGGCATATACTGCGTAAACGGTTCCACGGTCTTTATCTATTGTTTTTAAATCTGCTTTTTCCGGCGAACGAACGACATCATCTGACTGTGGAACGCTGTATATCATTTGCCTTGATCCGATAAGACCTTTTGTGGGATCGCCTTTTTCATCGGTAGATTTGACGTTAAGACTGCTGATATTAAATATGCTCACACTTTCAATACTGTTTCCCTTTTCGTCAATCGCCTTGCCGAATAGTCGATCAACTACCGATTGCGATAGCAGTTTTGGCAGATTACTCAACCAAGTTGGGGTGTTCTTCGG
>CAMAVG010000020.1 GCA_945861605.1 Rickettsia typhi | reverse complement strand
AAAGTTCATCAGGCTTTAATTCATTCGGGCGTTTTTTCGCAAATTTTTCGTCGATTGTTTCGTCAAAAATTGTTGAAAGCATTTTGCGGTTATAAGAAAACGCTTTGTGCAGAAATTTCCAATATTGTTCAATATTTGGAAGTTGTTTTATCGGGGAAATTTTCACAACCGCGTAAAGAACATTTGGTACCGGCGAAAAACAAGCTTGCGTTACAACGCAGATTTGCTCAACCTCACAAAATGTTTGAAAAAAAACACCAAGTTGATGATAATTCTTACTTCCATGTTTTGCCATAATTTTTTCAATGACATCATTTTGAAGCATAACAACCATTGAGCGAATTTTTGGCAGGGTCGTCTTTCCAATGTGGATAAGGATTTTCGTTCCAACATTGTACGGCAAATTCGAAACAATCACCGTGTTTTCATTTGCGATTTCCGAAAAATTGAATTGCAAGGCATCGTAATTCAAAAACTTCGCATTGGTTTCTGCAAAAAATTCACCAAGCTTTGCATTTAGTTCGGCATCTTTTTCAATTCCCACAAAACTTTGCGTTCTTTTCAAAAGGGAGAATGTCAGTGAACCAAGACCCGTCCCAATCTCAACAATATTAGTTAAATCACTCACTTCAAAGCAGGAAGCAATTTTTTCAATAATTTCCGCATTGACAAGAAAATTCTGCCCAAGCGACTTCTTCGCAATTTTTTTTCCCTCGGTCGCGACTTTTCGCAGAAACTCAGATTGATTCATATTTTACATTTTGAATTATAGTGTTTGTCTTGATAAAAACCCAGTGTTTCCATATTTTTCACTTCTTGCACTAAAATTTCACGAAATTCCCCAATTGAGTCATTAAAACCAAGAGATTCAACCGAACAAACGCCAAAATCTGAAATTCCGCATGGAACTATTCCGTTGAACTTTGTTAAATCAGGCTTCACATTGACTGCAAACCCGTGCATTGTCACGCCTTTTGAAAATTTCACGCCAATTGCGGCGATTTTTTGCTCGGAAATGTTATTTTTCACCCAAACACCAATGCGATCCTTCCTTTTTTCGCCGATAATCCCAATTTTTGCAAGGGAATTGATGATGATATCCTCAAGGCAACTCACAAAGCATCGAACATCTGGCATTTTGTTTGAACGGCGTTTGAGATCAACCACAAAATAACACACTTGCTGACCATTTCCATGATATGTAAACTTTCCGCCCCTTGTTGTTTTGAAAACGGGGATATCGTTTGTTAGAAGGTCGGAATCATTCGCACTAATTCCAGCGGTGTAGACATGTTCGTGTTCTAAAAACCAGATAAGCTCATCCGCTTCGTTGTTCAAAACCTGTGCGTGGCGTTGTTGCATTTCCTCCATTGCTTTTGAATATTCAACGGGAGTTGTGCTAATTTTGATTTCCATAGCTTTTTTACCAATCACAAATCATTATAAATAAAATTTCAATGAAATTTATTATACGCAGATTCCAAAACTGAATTGCTAACTTTCAAATACTTCTGTGTCGTTTTCAATGAAGAATGCCCAAGAATTTCCTGAATAATCTTAATATCCCCGCCGTTTTCAAGAATATGCGTTGCAAATGAGTGCCTTAACGCGTGCGGAGTGAATGATTTTGAAAGCCCCATAACATTTCTTGCATTGGAAATGACTTCTTGGAACATCCTTGGTGTGAGTTTTTTTCCTGTTTTGCTTAAAAATATTGGTGTTTTGTTTCTTGGAATTTTTGTTGTCTGCGTGAAATGTTCCGTAGTGTCCTTTGGGATTTTTGCTAAATATTGGGAGATTTTTTCCAAAACGGTTTTGTGAATCGTGACAATTCGCTCCTTTTCGCCTTTTCCAATAATTCGAACGGATAAATCGTTTCTTGAAATTGAACTGTGGTTAAGGGAGAGTGCCTCGGATATCCTCATTCCTGTGGAGTATATCAAATAGCATAAGGCTTCGTTGCGAATTCCTTCCCAGTCTGGCGAAGATTCACGCACAATTTTTGTTAATTTTGGGAAAATGTCCTGTTCGATTGCACGCGGAAGTGTTTGCTTGATTTTTATGTTTCGAATTTTGGAAATCCCAATGTTAGTTTTACCAAATTTCTTTTGAGTGAACTTGAAAAACGATTTCAAAGCCGAAAGTTTTCGTGCGATTGTTGAAAGCTCCATTCCATCGGATTTCTGCTTTTGCAAAAATTGTTGAATTTGGCTTTGTGTTATGGTGTAAATTGATTCTTCGTTCAAATTCGCGAAATGTTGAAGGAATATGTTGAGATCGGATTCATATGCAGAAACGGTATTCTTGGAAAGCCGTTTGGATTCCAAGAATAGCCGAAACTGCACAAGTTCCTTTCCAAGCATTTGCAATTAAACCGCGGCTTCTTGGTATGATACACACATTTCTTGACCGCCTGTCATTACTGCAACCATTTTTGGAGCACCAAAAACCGCACCAATACCAAGTGCAACCGCAACAACAAGACCCCATGTAATTTTACCCATGAAAAGCCCAACACCAAGTGCAACAATGGCAAAAACCGCCACCATTTTACCAATTGGACCATTGAAGATTTTGTATCCGTTGCACATTGCGTCCGTCATTGCTGTTCCCGCAAAGGAATGTTCGCGAATGATGAACGAGAAGAATATTAAAGAAAGAAACCAAAGAGCTTTGTTTTGCATATCCTGTAAAAATATAAATTTATGTAGCGTACACAAAATTAATTTTTTTATTTGTCAAGGATTTTTTTACTGCAAAACTTCAATTCGTGCAATTCGTTTTTCGGAATTTTCGCAATATGAAAGGAAGATTTCCATCGTTGGAACAACGCCGTATTGCCTTGCCATTTCCGGCCATTCAATAATAACAATTCCGGATTCAAGGTTGTCTTCAAGATCCACGAAAATAAGATCCTCCGGTTTTTTAATTCGGTAGAGGTCGTAATGGAATATAAGCCCAATATCCGTTTGGTATTCATTGAATATGCTAAATGTTGGACTTGTGATTGTCTCATTCACGCCAAGCTGTTTGAGTAAATGCGAAACAAGAAATGTTTTCCCCGTGCCAATTTCCCCGTGTAGAAAAATTATAGAAGAAGAGTTTGCTATTTCCAAAATGTGATTTAACACTTGTTGAATCTGTTCTTTTGAGTAAATAACTTCGAATTTCTGCATGATAAAATTAATAATTGGACCTACTGCCTCCGGCAAATCGGCACTTGGAATTGAAATTGCAAGAAAAATAAATGGAATTATCATCAATATGGATTCCATGCAAATATACAAATCAATTCCAATAATCACCGCACAACCAAGCGTTGAAGATTTGGCAAAAGTTCCGCATAGACTTTACGGATTCGCCACAAACAATTACAACCTCTCCTTTGGAAAATGGATTCAAATGCTGCAAACCGAAGTTGAAAATGCGAAAAATAACGGCTTAACACCAATAATTGTTGGCGGAACAATGATGTATTCTTATATGCTCCTCAATGGATTTTCCCCAATTCCTGAAATATCCGATGAAACTCGAAATTCAGCACATGAACTTTACGAAAAAATTGGTCATGATGAATTTCTTCTTCAAACGCAGAAAATGGACGGTGAGACTCCACACGATAAACAGCGGTTAATTTACAACCATTGCCTGATTTTACAAACGGGGAGGACTCTTTTGGAATATTCCTCTCTTCCGCAAAAAAAAGTTTTTGAAGGTCAAATTGAAGTTATCATTCCAAAAAAAACAAGGAAGCAAGTTTATGACATTTGCAACAGTCGTTTTCTGGATATGATCCACGACGGCTTATTTGAAGAAGTCAAATCCGTTATGGAATTTGTGGAGTGTCCAATTAAACGAGCAACAGGCTTTCCCTATATTCTACAACATTTCAATGGCGAAATTGATTACGCACAAATGGTTGAAAAATGCCAACAGGAAACACGAAATTACGCAAAAAAGCAAATTATGTGGCTTAGAAAAATGGCAAAGGAAGATCTTCTGGGGGAGGCTAAGGAATCAATTTACGACCTGTAATCAACATTGATATCGATGTATCTGTGGGTGAGGTCACATGTCCAGACTGTTGATGTTCCAAAATTATTTCCAACCCAAACAGTAATTTCAACGAATGAGCCCATAAGATATTCGTGAACTTTTGCTTCACTGTATTTGGTAATTTTATTGTCTTTATAAATTAAAGTTTCGCCAATTTCAATTGAAAAACATTTCAGTTCCACATTTTCGCTTGTTTTTCCCACTGCCATCGCAATTCTTCCCCAGTTTGGGTCGCAACCTGCTATCGCTGTTTTAACAAGTGGGGAATTCGCAATTGATTTTGCAATAATTTTCGCCGATTTTTCATTTTCCGCACCTTTGACGGTGATTGTCACGAATTTTTGCGCACCTTCGCCATCCATAACAATTTGCTTTGCAAGGTTTTCCATAACTCCATGCAATGCCTTTGAAAATTCGCTCAATTTTGGGCTTTTGGAATCATCAATTGCTTCCCCAACTTGATTCGTTGCAAATGCGATGAGGGAATCCGAAGTTGATGTGTCGGAATCAACCGTGATTGAATTAAATGTGGAATCAATGTGTTCGTTGAGCAATTCTTGCAAGGCGGAACTTGTTATTGTTGCATCGGTGAGGATATACGCAAGCATTGTTGCCATGTTGGGTTCTATCATGCCCGAACCCTTTGCAATTCCGGTTATGACAACTTCATTTCCATCAATTTGAGTTTTCACCGAAATGATTTTGGGGAAGGTGTCGGTTGTCATTATTGCTTTGGCAGAATTTCCAATGTTTATGGGGGAAAGTTCTGCGACTAAACTTGGAATTGCGTTCGTGATTTTTGTGGAATCAAGCAAAGCACCGATAACACCCGTTGAGCAAATGAAGACCTCATTTTTTGGAACATTTAATTCATTTGCAACGCACGAAACGATTTTTTCAACAATTTCTTCGCCTTTCTTGCCTGTCATTGCAAGGGAATTTCCAGAATTTACAATCAACGCTGATGCCTTTCCCGTTTTTAAATGTTCGCGACATTTCAAAACAGGTGGCGATGCCATCAAAGATTTCGTAAACACCCCGGCAACGGATGCGTTCTGCGGAAAGGAAAACAGGGTGAGGTCATGTTTGTGTTGATACAATCCACAGCAAGTTGAAGAGGATTTCACGCCCGAAATTTCAAAAGGTGTTTGAATTTCATTTGGTGCAAATGGGGAAATTTGTGTAATGTTTTTTGCCATAACTGTGCCTATATTTTTCACATATAATAAACGATAATGTGTTATATGTCAAGAATTTTATACTTTAATAAAATCTACACATAAATATACACATGCAATAATTACAGGCAGAAACTTTGATTCGCCAGGCGATTCAATTTTATTGAATATAATATTTCCCTTGGCTTTTTTGCAAAAATCCCACTCTTTCTCGTAAAAGTCAAATCCCAGCTGCTTTTCAAGTTCAGACAAACACTTAATTTTTGCTCTATTCAATTTTGTGAAATATTCCACTTTGCCAAGCCACAAAACGCACAAAGCAATGCCAAGCAAGGTGTAAATGAAGTGTTTTTGCGAAATATAAGGTATGAAAATGGCGTGAAATGCAAGATAAAAAGCATTAATTCCGTCACGAATTTTTGTTATATCGTGCGAATGTGCGGAATGCGTTTTATAAACTTCAAGAAGTAGTTGTTCTTTGTCCATACTAATAATGTCTTTTAATTTCTTTTATAATAGATTTTGCCTGCCAAGCTACAACTTCAGTTGCTGCGGACTGCGCTCTATCCGACGAACGCTCGGCACCCCAAAGTAAAACGGTAACAATTGGCTTATTGTATTTTTGTGCAATGTCAATTTCAGCATTAATCCACTTGCTATAACTTGCATAAACGCCACCAACAAGCACTACAACACTACTCATTCTAATTTTACTGTCAAGCTTTGCTCGCAAATCTGCATCCGTGCCATTTGTGTGAACGGGATCATCAATTGGAATTGAGTAATCTTGCCACTTAAATGTTGAATCGGAATTTAAAAAATTAACAATTTTCTGGTAGTGATTGTCATATTTCCAAGAGTGGGAAATGAATGTGTTGCAAATTGTCATTGTGTGTTAAAAATATAATATCCCAAATGGAACGGCTTCACTGTTATATGTCAAGAATTTTCCTTGATATTTAGGAATTCACTCATTGTATAGTTTTATAAACTCACATCATATATTAATACATGCAAAAAATTCAAAGAGTTCTCGTCTCCGTTTCAGAAAAATCCGGCATTGTTGAGCTTTGCTCGTTTTTGAATCAAAACGGTGTTGAAATAATCTCCACAGGTGGAACTTATGCTCTTTTGCTTGAAAACAAAATTCCCGCAATTGAAATTTCACAATATACCAATTTTCCGGAAATGATGGATGGGAGACTCAAAACCATTCATCCAAAAGTTCACGGAGGTCTCTTAAATCGCGAGCAAGACACAAACCTTATGCTTGAACACGGAATTCAATCAATTGATTTAGTGATCGTGAACCTTTATCCATTTGAGGAAACACTCTCCAAAACAAACGATTACGCTTCAATCATTGAAAAAATTGATATCGGAGGTCCTTCAATGGTTCGCTCGGCGGCGAAGAATCATTTGTATAAAACGATAATCACCGATGCAAGGGATTGCGACGCTCTAAAATCGCATCTTTTGGAAAACAATTTCGGAACGACTCTTGAGTTTCGCAAAAAAATGGCAGGAAAAGCCTTTGCATTAACGGCTTATTACGATTCCATAATCGCCAATTATTTCGCATCGCAATTTGAAGTTAGTTCGGAGTTTAAGACTCTTGGCTTCAAAAACGGCAAGGAATTGAGATACGGCGAAAACCCGCATCAAAAGGCAAAAGTTTATTCAAATGGTGGTAATTCAGGCGGATTTTTGAACTTCAAACAACTTGGTGGCAAGGAAATGAGTTACAACAACATCAAGGATTCCGAAGCTTCATATAACATTGCCGCATTTTTCAAAGAACCAACATGCGCGATAATTAAACACGCAACGCCGTGCGGAATTGCTTGTGCTGATTTGATCGAGGAAGCTTACAAACTCGCCCTTGAATCTGATTCAACTTCGGCATTTGGTGGAATTGTTTCCGTAAATGCGGAGGTCAGCGAAACGCTTGCCGTGGAAATTTCAAAACATTTCTTTGAGGTAATCATCGCACCAAAATTCAGTGAAAAAGCACTTGAAATTCTTACAAAAAAGAAAAATTTAAGACTTTTGGAACTTCCGTTCGAAGTTTCAAAAACTGCTCAACAAAGTATTGTTTCAGGTGGTCTGCTTGAACAAGAAAGGGATTTGGTTGAAATTGACGAGAGTTCTTTTGAGGTGAAATCCGGCATAATGTTTAATGTTCAAGATGCAATTTTTGGCTTTACAGCCGTTCGATTCCTAAAATCCAACGCAATTTTGATAACAAACGGGAAATCGTTCGTTTCATTTGGCGCAGGGCAAACCTCCCGCATTGATTCAATGAATATCGCTCTTCACAAAATGGTCGAAAAAGGTGTTGATGTTTCAAATTGCATTCTTTCAAGTGATGCCTTCTTCCCATTCAAAGATAACATTGAACTTGCACATTCGTTTGGAATTAAAAACATTATTGCACCATCTGGTTCAATTAAGGACGACGAAGTGATTGACGAGGCAAAAAAATTGGGGATTAACCTGATTTTTGCGAAAACTCGCCACTTTATGCACTAATTTCTTGCTTTCTAACGAAGTGGATTCAAATTAAATTCATGTGCCCGTAGCTCAGCTGGATAGAGCGGCAGCCTCCTAAGTTGCAGGTCGAAGGTTCGAACCCTTTCGGGCACACCATTCTCCCACAACTTGATAATGCCATCTTCATCGCTGGCTTCTTTCACTAATTTGTGCTATGCTTTCTTCATTGACTGCTAGAATATTGGGCTCGTTATCAGGATTCGCTGCAGGGCCTTGTAATTGTGAAACGTTATTATTTTTTTCACTTTCCAATTTAGAGATTGTGAGTTTATTTGCTTCAATTTTATTCTGTTTTTTTACAATTTTCAAGCAATTTGCTTTAATTTCACTTTTGTAAAAGTATTTTCCAAGCCCACAGAATTTTTGTCTAAGTGCGGTGTTTGTTTCTTGCAGGTTTGTCAGTTTTTCATTCAGGTTCTCAATTTTACCCTCTGGGGTTTTATCGCGCTCATCTCGCGCATTATTCAGATTGAGCTATGCTTCAAAAGGATGTCATTGAAAAAATTATGGCAAAACATGGAAGCAAGAATTATCATCAACTTGGTGTGTTTTTTCAAACATTTTGTAAAATTGAGCAAATCTGCGTTGTAACGCAAGCTTGTTTTTCGCCGGTACCAAATGTTCTTTCAGCGGTTGTGAAAATTTCCCCGATAAAACAAGTTCAAAACATTGAACAATATTGGAAATTTCTGCACAAAGCGTTTTCTTATAACCGCAAAATGCTTTCAACAGTTTTTGATGAAACAATCGACGAAAAATTTGCGAAAAAACGCCCGAATGAATTAAAACCGGAGGAACTTTTGGAGGTTTTTATGGGGATGGCAGGGCGATCACCCATACAAACTTGGGGTTGAAATATTGCCTGAAATCGCGATGTCCTTGAGCATTAGCTCGATTGTTTTCCTGCCATTCCATTCATTTAGGGATATTTCGCATAGAATATCAAGCCTTTCTTTTTCAAGGTTTTTGAAGTCCATATCCGAGCAATGTTCGAAAAATGAGAAAAACATTCCCTTGAGAGTCGCCCCTGATTCATCCATGAATGTTGCGGCAAGGTGGGTTTGTCCGCGTTTTTGTGAAAAGACGATTTCAACTCCACGGATTGCGAACAAAGGGCGTGGATTTCCCTGACCAAATGGCTTAAGTTTCTGGATTTCTTCGTAAAGTTCAAGGTTGACCGCCGAAAGCGAGAGTTCGCATGCAAATGTTTGAAGGCGAATCTTCGTCAATTCCATTGCTTTTTGTGAAATTTCTTCTTCGAAAAACTGCTTTAATTGTTCAACATTTTCATTGATGCAGGAAAATCCGCCTGCCATTGCGTGTCCGCCACCTGCTATCAAAAGCCCTTTTTTAACAGCTTTGTTTATTGTCGCACCAAGGTCGATTCCAATAATTGACCTTGCCGAAGCCTTGATGTAGCCATCGAGTTGTGAGAAGACGAACGCGGGTTTGTTGTATTTATCTTTAAGGCGGGAGGCTAAAATCCCAATGACTCCCTGATGGTATTTCTCACTTCCGATGAAGATGAAGCCGATGTTTGTGAAATCGGAATTTGAGGAATATTTTTGCTCTAGTTCAAAAATTGCTTCCTCCTTCATTTGTTTTTCGATAGCCCTTCTTTCAATGTTTAATTCATGTAATTTTTGTGCGATTGAAAATGCCTTATCATAATTCGTTTCCGTAAGAAGTTTTGCTCCAAGTGATGCAAGACCAATTCTTCCGCCTGCGTTAATGCAAGGACCAAATGTGAAGCCGAATGTTTGTTCGTCAAAACTTTCAATTCCGCAAATTTCCTTTAATGCTTTGAGTCCAACATTTCCCCAAGTGGATTTACTCCATTTTTCAAGAACTTGAAGACCTGTTGTGACAAAAGCACGATTCAGCGAAACAAGATTCATAACATCGCAAACGGTTCCAAGTGCAACAAGTGGAAGAAGTTCCAGCAAGTTTGGTTCTTTTTTTTCGGTGAAGAAGTTTTGTTCTCGTAAAAAAGCATTGAGTGCAACCACCATGAGGAATGAGACTCCGGCACCGCAAAGGTATTTTAGTGGAGTGGTTTCATCCAACCTGTTTGGGTTGATAATCGCAACAGATTTTGGAACATCGCTTACGCCAAGGTGGTGATCAATAACAATTGCGTCCATTCCTTGTGCGTGGGCTTCCTCCAGTGGTTCAAATGCTACGGTTCCGCAATCGACTGTTATCAAAAGCTTTGTTCCATTTGCGGCGATGGTTTTCATTGCTTCAATATTTGGGCCGTAGCCTTCGCGGACGCGGTCAGGAATGTAGATTTCGCTATCAATACCAATTGATTTCAAATAATTGTGAATTATTGCCGATGATGTTGCACCGTCGACGTCGTAATCTCCAAAAATGGTAATTTTTTCTTTTTTTATAACAGCCGTGTACATTCTTTCAACTGCTTTTGGCATGTCTAAAAGATGGTTTGGGTTTGGCATAAGGTTTTTCATTTTCGGATTCAGGAAATCCGGCACTTGTTCAAATTCAAGGTTTGGCACAAGGTAGAGCAATCTGGCGATTATATACGAGGTTTTGTGCTCGCTGATTATACGGTTCACGGTGTCGCGGGAATATTCTTCTTCAATCCAAAAGTTCTTTAAAAGGGAGAATGTGTACATTTTTATTTTGTAATAGGCTTGACAAATAAAATGATTTTCTAAATTATGTCAATATAAATTATAAAAATGTTAATTAATATTTAAAGATATGTCGGTTAAGGCTCGTGAAGAGGTAAGAAAACTGCCTGAAAACGAAGATCGTCCCGTATTAATTTTGGAACTTGATAATGGGGATAGGAAGGCTTTCAACGAAATTCAAGAAAGGCTAAATTTAAAAGATGAACAATCCGTTTTAAGGTTTGCAATGGGTGTGTTGCTAAATGCACAAGACGGCACAATATCCATAACAATAACTGCAAGTGGGGAAGAGGCGCGACCATCAAAAGATTATTTAAAATAATTTTATGAATGACAATTTTGATTCAAAGCAAGCCATTGACGGTATAAACAATACATTAAGCTCTTCTGATAAATTCGGTAATTTAATTGAGAAAACTTTAAGAGAATCAAAAATTGCAGACAAGGCAATAAAGAAAATTATTGTAGATTTACTAAAGGAAGATAAGAGTTGTCGCAAGGAAATTCAGCAAATCATCAAAGAGTACGATAGGGATGAGTATAAGGTGTTTTTGAAAAATACCGGTCGCCTTATTGGCATTGGTGTTTGGAGTGTAATCTTGATATTCGTCACTGCAATAGTTACCAAAATTCTTAAATAATGACAATCCTTGGCATTGACCCAGCCCTCAACAACGCAGGCTACGCAATAATTTCTAAAAACCAAAACGGAACTTTTCACCTTGTGGAATCTGGGGTTATTAAAAACAAAGGCACGGATGACTTCCCGAAAAAACTCCTCCATTTATTTGAAATAATCGACCACCTTTGCAAGCTTTACAAGCCGTCAATTTGTGGAATTGAGGAGACTTTTGTCAATGTGAATGCGACATCGTCCCTTAAACTTGGGGCGGCGCGCGGGGCAATCATCACTTCCGTTGCAAAAAACGAGGTTCCAATTGTGGAATTCAGCCCAAATGCGGTGAAGAAAACCGTAACGGGAGCTGGAAAAGCGGAGAAATCGCAGGTGGAATTCATGATCCAACGCCTTGTTTCGGGTGTGAAACCTGACCTTACAAGCGATGAATATGATGCGATTGCTATTGCGTTTTGTGCTGGGGTATGAAAAACTGGAAACTTTACATTTGGCGTGTTTTGGAGGGAATTGGAATTATTGCGGCAATTGTTGGGCTTGTTCTTCAATATCAATCCCTTCAAGAGCAGAAAATTCTTGGTGCGTGGCAGTTAATCACCACAAAAGTAAGTGGAAATTCCGGTAAAATTCAAGCATTGGAGTTTCTAAATTCCAAAGGCGTGCCACTTGTTGGCGTTGAATTATCCGACGCTTATTTGCGTGGCGTGAACTTAAAAGGTGCGATTCTTCGACTGGCAAATTTCACTGGTGCGGATTTATATAATGCGGATTTTATTGGTGCGCATTTCAATGGTTCATGGTGGGATGATGGGGATTTTATGTGTGCAAATTGCAATGGTGTAAATTTCACTGGTGCGAACTTAGGTGGTGCAAATTTTGATGATGCAGATTTAAGTGGTGCAAATTTCACAGGTGCGGATTTAAGTGGTGCAAATTTCACAGGTGCGGATTTAAGTGTTGCAAATTTCACTGGTGCATTTTTAGGTGATGCAAATTTCACTGGTGCATTTTTAAGTGGTGCAGATTTCACTAAAACCGATTTAAGTGGCGTGAACTTAAAAGGTGCGAATTTAAGTGGGGCAAATTTTGAGGGTGCGTTTGT
>CAMAVG010000019.1 GCA_945861605.1 Rickettsia typhi | reverse complement strand
GCGGAGCCAATCCGGCTTTTTTTGATGCTGTTTGGCGTTTATTTCCTGAGTATCAATTTTTTTTTCGCTTTCCATCATATTTTTTGGGAAATTTCAGACGAAATTAGTCAAACACTTCGCAAATGTCAAGGAATTTGTAAATGTTATTTTCTTGATGTTGAAATTGTTTTATCGCTCCGCAGGGCGGGAAAAGTAGCCCGTAATTAAGCCTTTGAGTTCACCAATTTGACCTTTAATTTCGCCAATATCCTTGTGTATCAACTTAATTTCGTCCTCAACTTTTTCAATTCGCTTGTCGTGTTGGTCGAACTTTTTATCAACTTGGTCGAACCTGCGGTCAATTCCTTTAAGGAAATACCCGATAACGCAAATTGCAATTGTTGTGATTATTGGTAAAATGTTTGAAATGAAAAACTGGAAATCCATTTTGCATTAATTAGTTTTGAAAAACTGACAAATAAATAATTATTTAGTCAAGGAAAAATTACTTATCAACAAAAACACTTGACTAATAATTTAACGATAAAAACATAGACTCAGCAACAGAATTCTTGTATTATGAACATTTTAAGATCCGCAGCCTTGGTTTCTTTTTTCACGATAGTCTCCCGAATCAGCGGTTATGTCAGGGATATCCTAATCGCCAGAATTGCAGGAACGGGGTTTTTCGCCGATGTCTTCTTCGCCGCGTTTAAAATGACGAATCTTCTGCGAAAAGTTCTGATTGATGGCTCGTTTTTTGCCGCATTTGTTCCATCTTTTTCAAAAATAAAGGAAAAATATGGAAAAGATGAAGCACTGATTTTCTCATCCAAAATGCTTTCAATCGCACTATACATCGTTCTGGGAATTACCATTCTTGCAAACATTTTCATGCCACAAGTGACAAAATTCATGGCACCGGGTTTCACGGGTGAAAAACTTGCTTTGACGATCTCCCTTTCATATATAATCTTCTGGTATTTCATTTTCATTTGCTTAATTTCAATTATTTCCGGCGTTTTGAATGGAATTCACAAGTTTTCATATTACGCAATCGTGCCAATATTCATGAACCTTTCCATGATATTCTTCACGCTCTTTCTTCAAGATTACTTTGAAAACATTGGGTACTGCCTTGCTTGGGCGGTGGTTTTTGGCGGATTAATCCAGTTTCTGTTCATATATCTTGCCTGTGTTTATGAAAAATTTGTCGTGAAAATTCAACTGCCAAGCAAAAAATTATTTGATGAAAACACAAAATCGGCATACAAAAAAATGCTCCCATCGATTATCGGCGGAAGTTTGAGTCAAATCAATACAATGGTTGACCTCGTCCTTGGAAGTATGATAGCTTCCGGCGTTTCTTATTTATATTACACCGATCGCATATTCTTCCTGCCAACTTCCGTTATTGGAACGGCAATAAGCATCGTAATTTTACCGCTAATTTCCAAACAAATTGCACAGGGGAAGATGGACGCGGCGAATCATCTTGTGGGAGAGGCAATACATCTTTCAACGATAATGGTTTTACCTGCTGCGTTCGTGCTTTTGCTGAACTCGCCAATGCTAACATCTGTGACATTCGAAGGCGGGGCATTCACTGCAACGGATGTCAATGTTGTTGCCACAATGTTACAAGTTCTTGCGATTGCACTTCCGTTTTGCGTGTTTAATAAAATTGCATCAGCAATATTCTTCAGCCATTCCGATACCAAAACCCCAATGTATATCACCTTTTCAAGCGTTGTGATTAATGTCGCGATCTCGATATTCTTGATGAAACTTGGGTTTGGCGTTTTTGGAATTACCATTGGAACAGCGATTTCATACCTCATATCGTGCGTTGTTTCTGTGATAATCTTGATGAGACGCAAACTCCTTTTCATTGGCGTTGATATTGTCAAATTCGTTGCAAAAGTTGCGATATCATCAGGAACTTCAGCCCTTTTAATGCAATGGTGCGTTATGCATAAAACCCTTGGATATTACGCAATAATTCATGATGCAAACCTTCTGACGAAGTTGATATATATGGTTGGCACGGTTGGAATGACAGGCGTGGCGTTTCTGTTGATTTCACGCTCCTTGGGGGTGAATATATTGCATATTTTATTTGCAAGGAAGTATAAATAGTGGTGGTCTATCGCGATTTCACTTCAGTTTTCTTGTACCAATTCAATTTCATTGCAAGTTTTTCTGCAATCCTTGCACGAATTATTAGCAAATCCTCTGCGGATGGCTTCCAGTTATTTTGGAATTTTTCGGGGAAGAGGTCGAGCCTAAAAGGTTTGTCGTTTATGGCGAAATCGCGTAGGAAAAGCTCTTTTTTGATTTCATCAAAACGATTCGCCAAATATAAACCCTTGTCGTAAAAGAATTTCACATGTCCGTTGTTGAGTGTGAACTCATTGGGGATTTCACTCATATGAAAGCCGGATTTCTTGTTGAGACTCCTTTGTAATGACATTGGAACATGTTGGATTTCGCGGAACTCTGCCATTAGGTGTTGATCATAGAGTTCCGATGGCGGCACTAAATTTATTCGCGTCATTTGTTGTAATTAACCCTTGTAGAACCTGTAAATTAGTTCGATAACCTCGTTCAATTTTTCAGGAGTGAACGAGTTCGTAACAAAACCGCGAATGCCAGTTGCAGCAAAGAATTCTTCGGCGAGTTCTTCAGGATTCTCAACAGCATCGGATTTATTCAGCAACACAAGTTCCTTCGCGTTGAGGATTTTGCTTCCGTGTTTTTCGTCGAAATCTGCGAGCTCTTTTCGAATGACAAAGTAGTTTTCAACGAAGTACATATTGGAAAGATCCACGATGTGAATTAGCATTTTCGTGCGTTCAATGTGTTTCAGGAATTGATGTCCAAGACCGTGACCCTCGCTCGCTCCTTCGATCAAACCGGGGATATCCGCCAAGACGATTTGCTCAAAGTTGTAGTTCAAAATCCCAAGATTCGGCGAGATTGTCGTGAATGCGTAGTTTCCAATTTTTGGTTTTGCGTTCGTAACGGAGGCAAGGAAACTTGATTTCCCTGCGTTTGGAATTCCAATGATTCCGATGTCACTAATCATTTTCAGTTTAAGGCGATAAGTGCCCTCTTCGCCGAAATTCCCAATTGTGAATTGATATGGTGCTTGGTTTGTCGATGATTTAAAGTGCGTGTTTCCAAGCCCACCTCTTCCACCTTTTGCGATCAAAACCTGCGGTGTTTCGTGCGTGATATCAAAAACCAGAATTTCATTTTCAAGGCAAATCTGCGTTCCAAATGGCACTTCAACAACCAAATGTTCTCCGGATTTTCCCGTTCTTTCATTGCCCATTCCAGATTCCCCGTTTTCAGCGACTAATTTTTTTTGGAAGCGGAATTTTTCAAGAGTGTTAATATTTTCGTTGCCGATGATGAGAACATCGCCGCCTTTGCCGCCGTCTCCGCCGTTTGGTCCGCCGTCTGGAATGAATTTTTCTCGCCGAAATGAAGCACAACCGGAGCCACCGTTTCCGGCACGGATATAAACGGTTACTTCATCAAAAATTCTGTGTTCTTTGCTCACAATGTGATATATTAATTCTGCTTAAATGTTGCACGGCGAAAAATAAAAAGCAAGAAAACATTATAAAAGAACGATTATCCGTTTTCTTTTGCAGATTTCGTGTTGAATGATTGCACGATCATTATGAAGAAGTATGTCACGAAAATTAAGTTTAACATTGAAATTGTGCCGGAATGAAGTGAGAGATTATTCCAATAAATCCACGCCATAACAGCAATTGTAGCAAACGATTGCCCGCGGTAAAGCCACACAAGCAGGGAACTTTTCACGCCACGAATACACACAACATTTATGCACAAAAGAATTCCCGAAAACACGAAATACAACAGGGAGAAATAAAACGCGAATTGGTGAATCTCAATGCCTTCTTCGATGAAATGTATTGGAAATTTGATGATATTTGGAATTGATTTGTAGAAAATCTCGGAAATTTCTGAATAAAAGTTCCTGAAAACTGTTATAATAAATAGGGTGAGAATCGCTTGAAGGAAAAATGTTACGGCGGAACCTACATTTCCGGAGGTTGCCTCGTGGGGGAATATGTCGCGTTTTGGCTGAATTGTTTTTTCCAATTGATTTTTTTGCTTTGCTTCCCGCTTGAGGATCTCAGCGAATTTTTTGTCTTTTTGTTTTTTATCGGTTTTATGAAAAACGCTTGCGAAGTGGGAATCATTTTTGCCTTTGTTTGAATGCTTTATGAAATCTTTCAGTGATTTATTCAAAACCGTGTTTGTGATTGTAAGGTTTTCAATTTCATTGGATCGAACACTCGTTATGCGTGCCGGAATGAAGAATTCCGAAGGGCTGGAGTTTGTGGAATCATTGAAATTGATGTAATCCATTAAGGTGTTTTCAATTTTTGATGAAACCATATGAACGCCACGCATGTTGCTTGAAAGGAACATGGAATTGTAAATTTCGCTTTTGTCAAAAATGCTTGCATCAAGTGTTGTGTATTCGAAGAATGCATCAAGAAGTTTGCAATTCAAAAATTTCGTTGCAATTAATGAAGAACAAATTGTTTTTGTGTATTGAATTTCGCTTGAATCAAAAATAACCTTGCTTGTGACCAAATTTGCAATTTTGCTTGTTGAAATCTGGCTTGTCAGGAAAATTGTGTTGAAGATTGTGCTATCTTGAAAAATGCAATTGGAAAACTGCGTGTGTTCAAAGTTCGCATTTGTGATTTTCGTGTGAATGAATTTGCAATCCGTGAATGATGATGAAATTACACCAAAGTTAAAAAATTGACAATCAACGAAGTAGACATCAGCAATTTCAACCTTTTTCACAATTCCCGTAATTGAATAATTGCTAAGGATAACTGGCGTTTCAAGCGATTTCGAAACCAATTCTAATAAATTTTCGGCAGTAATTTGCTTCATAAAAGCTTGACAATTCTTGTTTTCTTTTTCTGCCTTAAAACAAACAAGATTATTTTTCAAGTCTTTTATGGTAAAAATTGCAATTAATGGTTTAGGTCGAATCGGTAGATGCGTTCTTCGCGCTGTTTTCGAAGAAAATATTCAAGGAATTGAGGTTGTTGCGGTGAATGGTCCTGCTGAAATTGAGCAACATGTGCATCTTTTACAATACGATTCCACTCACGGAAGATTCCCATTCCCAATAACACACGATGGCTCGAATATTATCATAAACGGCAAAAAAATTCCACTCATTCGCGAAAAGGCGATTGAAAGCATTGACTGGGCAAAATTCGGCGTTGATGTCGTTTTAGAATGCACAGGGAAATTCACAAAACGCGAGGATCTTCAAAAACACATAACAGCCGGTGCAAAAAAAGTGATTTTATCTGCTCCCGCAAAAACGGACGATGTCAAAACCATCGTGTTTGGGGTGAATCACAATATTTTGGAAAAATCTGACGATATTATTTCCATTGGTTCTTGCACAACGAACTGCCTTGCCCCTGTTGCAAAGGCTTTAAATGACGCAATTGGCATAAAAAAAGGATTCATGACCACAATCCATTCCTACACTGGCGATCAAAACATTCTGGACTCCTCCCACAAATCCGATATTCGCCGTGCAAGGTCGGCAGCGTGTTCAATGGTTCCAACATCAACTGGTGCTGCAAAAGCAATTGGCTTGGTTCTTCCCGAACTCAAAGGCAAATTGGACGGTTCTGCTATCAGAGTCCCAACCCCAAATGTTTCAGTCGTTGATTTAACCTTCGAAGCCAATCGCGACACAACAAAAGAAGAAGTTCTGGAGGCTATCAAATTTGCGGCAGAAAATTCAATGAAAGGCGTTTTGCGTTTTGAAACTTCCCCACTTGTTTCAATTGATTTCAATCACACGCCGGAATCCTCAATTTTTGATGCCCTTGAAACGAAAGTTGTTGGTGGAAATATGGTGCGAATTCTTTCTTGGTATGACAACGAATGGGGCTTTTCCGTTCGCATGCTTGACGCTTCGAAGTTGATGGCGTGAAATTGATTGACAAAATAATAATATACACTAAATTACCCTAACTTTAATTAGAGAAAAATGGATTTTGCATATTTTGTAACCAACTGGTTGCCACTTTTTACTACCATAGGACTTGCAATAATTGGATATGCCATTACAGGTCTTAATCGTCGAATTGATAGAGTGGAGGACGATGTCAAGGATACTCGAAAAGAAATCGGCGATATCAAACAAGAAATCGGTGAACTTAAGGGCTTAATTACAGGCTATTTTTCCCGCCCTTCTGACCGCTAAAATGAACAACAAACTTTCCCGCATTTTCGAAAATCAAATTCCCGTGATTCTCGCCCCAATGTCTGGTGTGACCGACCTTCCCTTTCGCAAAATTGCCGAACATTTTGGCTGTTGCTACACGATCTCTGAAATGATAGCCTCCCGTGCGATGATTCTCGAAACCCGCCAATCGCTGGAAAAACTCAAACACACGGATAACAAAAACACTACTCACGGTGTGCAAATTGCAGGTTGCGAAATTGATGTTATGGTAGAAGCGGCGAAGTTGAATGAGGAAATGGGTGCTGATGTCATCGACATAAACTACGGCTGCCCTGTGAAAAAAGTCACGAACGGACACGCAGGTTCAGCAATGATGAAAACTCCCGAACTTGCGATAAAAATCGTTGAAGCTGTCGTGAAAGCGGTGAAAATCCCTGTTACGGTCAAGACTCGCATGGGCTGGGATTCCCAAAACTTGAATGCTCCCGAACTTTGCAAGGCGTTTGAAGAAGTCGGCGCGAAAATGATCACAATCCACGGAAGGACTAGATCGCAACTGTATTCCGGCAATGCTGACTGGGATTTCATTCAAAAAGTGAAAAATTCTGTGAAAATTCCCGTTATTTCAAATGGCGATATCAAAACCGTCGAAAATGCGCGGGAGGCTCTCGAAAAAGGAAAAACTGACGGCGTGATGATTGGTCGCGGCGCTTACGGAAAGCCGTGGCTGATTCACGAAATGCAGTGCGAATTGAATGGAAAAAAGGCGGATAATTTGCCAAAAACCCTTTCCGAGATTGGGGAAATAGCCCTTTGGCATTTGGAAGAAATGCTCGCGTTCTACCCGCAACAAGTTGGCTTGAATTTGGCAAAAAAGCAAATTTCATGGTATACTTCCAGCATTTCGGGTTCGTCACATTTCAGGGCAAAAATGAACACTTGCGAAAGCGTCGAATTCATGAAAAAGTCAATCAAGGATTTCTTTTTTTCGCAGGAAAATTCCCAAAATGAGTAACAATCTCAAAGTTTTCCGGCAAGTTTTCGGGGTTATTTTCAAAGCAATCGCCAGATTTCAACGCAACAAAGCCCATTTTTAACACTTTTTGCGGGTTGATTTGCTCAATTTTCTGCTCAAGAATGAGGATTCGTGTTGAAAAATCCTTAATTTTTGCAAGAAAAGTGCGAATATTCAACGCATTTTCGGCATTTTCAAGTCTTCTTTTGGCATTTCGAATGGCATTTTCCACCGAATTTTGCATTTTGTATTCAATATTTTCAAGATTATTCCCAAATTGTGCAATTTCAAATTGAGTTTTCTGCGAAATAACCGTTTCCATAGCCATAATTTTCTGAATAACCTCACTTTTTTGCGGGGAAATCATTTGTGCACCGTAAGTTGGTGTTGGGGCACGAAAATCCGCGACGAAATCCAGAATTGTGAAGTCAATTTCGTGACCAATCGCCGAGATTATCGGAATTTTTGCGGCAAAAACCTCGCGCGCAAGTTCCTCGCTGTTGAATTGGGAGAGGTCCTCGAGAGAACCTCCGCCGCGGGCAATCAAAATGGCATCGACTGGCAAATTTTCCGCCACTTTCAACGCACTGATAACCGAAGAAACGCAGGCAGAACCTTGCATTGTGGCGGGAATAAAATATGTTTTTCGCACAATTGTGCCTTTGAGTGTTGTGAAAATGTCCTCAATTGCGGCACTGTTTTTCGCAGAAATTACCGCGATATTTTGCACAAATGTTGGCAGTGGTTTTTTGTGGATTGCGTCGAAAATACCCTCTTTTTGAAGCTTGTTTTTGAGAAATTCGAACTGATTTGCAATTTCCCCAACGCCGTGATATTTCACTTTGTATGCCGTGAGTTGGTAGTATGAACCGGACTTGTAAGCCGTGATTTTCCCAGTTGCGATAAGCCTTTCTCCGTTTTTTAAAATGCTGCGAACCTCTTCAGATGGCGACCAGCAAACGCATTTAATTAATGCTTCGTCGTCTTTCAGTGAAAAAAATGCGTATTTTGCTGTGATTGATAAATTTGAAACCTCGCCAAGAATGTTCACGACGGGGAATGTTTGCTCGATCGTATTTTTTATGATGTCACTTATGCGTGAGACCGTGAAAAACGGTAAATTTTCTGGCACATTTCAAAGCTAAGCCCGCACCAATTCTTGATATTTATCAAGTAAATGCAGGGAAATTTTGTTGTCCTTAAATTCGTATTTTGTGCCTTTTTCGTCCGTGATTGAAGCAATTCGCGAAACTTCAGCGGCGGTGCCTGTCATGAAGGCGTCCTGTGCTTGTGCAAGTTCTGGAAGTGTAATTTTGCGTTCAACAACTTTGTAGCCTAAATCTTTCGCAAGTTGGATAACAGTTTGACGCGTCAACCCATTTAAAAAGCAATCGGCAATTGGTGTGTGGATTTCTCCGTCAAAAATTGCAAAAAAGTTCGCACCAGTTGCCTCGGCGATGTTTTCTTGGTAATCCAGCATGAGGGCATCCTGAAAACCGGCGCGCTCCGCCTGATGTTTTGAGATTGTGACTATCATATAAAGACCGGCCGCTTTTGCAAAAACCGGTGCACAATTTGCCGGCGGACGGCGATATTTCGCAACCATCATGTGAATTCCGGTGCGTTTAAGGTCTCCGTGAAGTGCAGGCCATTGCCATGATGCAACACCAACATGCACCTTGTTTAGACTTCCCGAAATTTGCATTTGTTCACTTCCACGAAACGCAAACGGGCGAATGTAGGCATCATCAAGATTATTCATTTTGCAGATTTTCAAGCAAAGTTCATCAAGTTCTTCAACTGAATAAGGCAGTGCGAAATCCAGAATTTCCGCAGATTTATGCAATCTGATGTTATGTTCTGTATTTTTGAAAATTTTGCCGTTGTACATTCTCACTCCTTCGAAAACCGATGAGGCGTAATGCAAGCCGTGGTTTAAAATATGCACTTTTGCGTCCTTCCATTCAACAAAGTTTCCGTTGTAAAAAATGGTGCCGTCTCGCATATCAAAAGGTTCGCGTTGCATAAGAATTTATTTAATTTCTTGCAAAATAAAAAAGCCTTTTTCTATTGTCAAGAATATTGACTTGAAAATTTCAAAAAATCAAAGAAAATGAGTGGATTACAGATTGTCGTAACTTGGTTATTTTTCCTTTTTAACGATGGAAACCTTCCAAATAACAACAGCCTCACCCTAAGTTATGGTGCACTTCAAACGGATAAAGGCGATTATTCATCCCCGTTTTCCAACCAAAATAAAGCCTACGATGCCACCCTCCAATTCAAACCGCACGAAAACTTGCGTGGAATTCGCTACGGCACTTCAGCATTCTACACCGAAAGCGGAACTGTTATGCTCGGCGGCGGAATTAGCAAGACAATCGCCTTTAAAAATCTTGAATTCACGACGCTTTTCCATCCATCGTTTGCATACATTGGCGGGATTGATAACAAACGCACAAGTTTTCCGATCAACCTTCGCTCTTCAATTGAGGCAAGCTACCGCATAACAAAACACATTGCAGTTGGTGGCGGTTTTACACACATAAGCAACGGAACGGTTACTCACCCCAATAATGGTCTTGATATCGCAAAAATTACCGCTTCGTATAATTTCTAACTTTCCGCTTCCATAATCGCCTGCCGTGGTTTATTTTTTGTTGGTAATATCGCTGATAATTTTTCGAATTTTCTGTTTTTTGTATCACTGTACTAGTACGCTATAACAAGGTTTAATAAGTCACCGAAAAAACCGCGATTTATCACTTGACAAAGCAATTTTAAATAAACAGGGTTTAATAATAACATATTACGATGCAAATGTTAAAATTTTTATTACCATGCGTTCTTGCGTTCTCAAGCTATGCACTTTCTGCTGATAAAATCATCGGAATAGTCCTTTCGCGAACTGATTCCATGCCATCGAGTGATCAAATTTTAACGGATGTCACCGGTGCACACGGAAGATATTTCGTCCGCGAACATTATGCAAATACTTTAAAACAAAACTGCAAAGGAATTCATGTGATATTCCTTGATCCCAATCCGGAAAGCGTGAAAACTTACGCCTCAATGATTGACGGACTCCTCATTCCGGGCAACAATCCTGATATCAACCCCGCACTTTACGGTGAAAAGCCAATAATGGAACTTACAACGGAGAAATATCGCAATGAATTTGAAATTGAACTTGTACGCGAGCTCGCAAAAATGCAAAAACCGATTTTAGGAATCTGCGGTGGAAACCAGATAATCAATGTTGCATTTGGCGGAACTCTTTGGCAGGATATTCCATCGCAAGTGAAAAAAGATATCAAACACAGCTCGGCAGATGTCGAAATCGTCGCACACGAAGTTGAAATTAAAGGCGGAATTTTACAAAAAAATGCCGGCAAACAAACACGATACGCGGTAAATTCAATGCACCACCAAGCCGTTAAAAAAGTTGCAGAAGGCTTTACGGCAATTGCTCAAACTGATGATGGCGTCGTTGAAGCAATTCAAAAAACAAACTACCCATTCATGGTCGGAATTCAATGGCATCCTGAATTTCAGCTTTCAAAATATGATACCAAGCTCTTCGAATCATTTTGCAAGGAGGTGAAAACTGAAAAACAAAAACACCACATCAAAGGTGCATTAGTAAATTAATTGTGACGCAATGTTTCTGAAAAAAGAAGATAGAATTTATCAAAATATTTATGGTCAAGATGCAATCGACTTAAACTCGGCAATGTCTCGCGGTGATTGGTCGCGAACGAAAGAATTTGTTGAAATGGGAAAGGACTGCCTGATTGCCGCAATAAAAACCTCGGGCTTGCGTGGTCGTGGTGGAGCAGGCTTCGCCACAGGCTTAAAATGGTCGTTCGTTCCGCCTCAAGAAAAAACAAAAAAACCGCATTACCTCATAATCAATGCCGACGAATCCGAACCCGGCACTTGCAAAGATCGCGAAATTCTTCGCCACGAACCGCATAAAATTCTTGAAGGAGCATTAATCGCTTCGCGCGCAATTGAAGCAAACACTTGCTACATATACATCCGCGGGGAATATGTTCACGAGGCAAAAGTCATGGAAAAAGCAATTTTGGAAGCAAAAAAAGCAGGTCTGATTGGCAAAAATGCTTGTGGAACAGGCTGGGATTTAGAAATTTTCGTTCACAGAGGCGCCGGCGCGTACATTTGCGGAGAAGAAACCGCAATGATAGAATCAATCGAAGGCAAGAAAGGTCAACCCCGTTTGAAGCCACCATTCCCCGCACTGATTGGGCTTTATGGGTGCCCAACCGTTGTGAACAATGTGGAATCAATCGCCTCCGTTCCTGAAATTTTACGCAGAGGTCCCGAATGGTTTGCTTCAATCGGAAGGCTAAACAACCACGGAACAAAGCTTTTTTGCGTGTCTGGTCATGTCAATAACCCATCTGTTTTTGAGGAAAACATGGGTCTTCCAATGAAGGATTTAATCGAAAAACATGCAGGCGGAGTAATCGGCGGTTGGGATAATTTGCTCGCAATAATCCCCGGCGGGTCATCTTGCCCGTTAATTCCCGCAAAAAATTGCACAAACGCAATTATGGATTACGACGGCATGCGTGATGCAGGCTCCAGCCTTGGCACCGGCGGAATGATTGTTATTGCAAAGGAAGTCAATGGCAAAAAAACGGATATCGTCAAGTGCATTTCGCGAATTACCAAGTTCTACAAACATGAATCCTGCGGTCAGTGTACTCCTTGTCGCGAAGGTGTGAAATGGCTTTATGACCTAATCCATCGCATCGAACTTGGAGATTTCAAACGCAGCGAAGTTGATAAACTAGTCGAAATCACAAAAGGCATCGAGGGGCACACAATCTGTGCTTTTGGTGACGCCGCCTCATGGCCAATTCAGGCGATGGTCAAACATTTTGGCGAAGAAATCAAACTAAGGGTTGAGCAATAAAAATTCAAGAATTTATTGACAATTGATTTTGCCATTTCAAGAAAATATAATTTTTATTATTTTATGGGAATTTTCAACGAAAATGACTCAACGACCGTAGCATTCATCGATTCCGGCATCGGTGGTCTGGTTTTTGCAATTGATTCTATCAAAAAAATGGAAGAAATTTGCCAAAATAACAACGCCACTCGCACACTAAAT
>CAMAVG010000018.1 GCA_945861605.1 Rickettsia typhi | reverse complement strand
ATCAACTGTCGGCGATTTCACGCCCTTTACTGTGGAACTTATGTGCATTACATGGGAGTATTTTTCAATTTCCATTTGCTTTTCAACGAAAACCTTGCTTGAAACTTTTCCGACATCATTGCGTCCTAAATCAAGAAGCATTAGGTGTTCGGAGATCTCCTTTGCGTCCGATAGTAAAATTTTTGCGTTTGTTTCGTCTTCTAAGTCGTTTTCGCCGCGTTTAATTGTGCCGGCAAGCGGGCGAAGAGTAATTTCATTTTCCTTGCAGTTGATTAACATTTCGGGGCTTGCTCCTATTAAATTGTATCGCTCACCATTATGGCTTGACGAAAAATAGAACATGTACGGCGATGGATTTATTTCCTTCAATTTGTTGTAAAATTCCGTTGGGTGCTTGGAATATTCCTTGTAAAAGCGAATTGATGGCACGATTTGGAATATATCCCCTTTTTTTATGTACGAAATTGATTTTTCGACCATCTTGCAGTAATTGTTTTGCGTTATATTGGAATAGAATCCAAGGTTTTCGTGGAAATGTCCTTTCGGATTCAGATTTTCTGCCTCACACACAGGTTGAAACTTTTCCGGATTGTGAATTTTTTCAAAAATTTCGGAAATGTTATCCTGTTTGACAAAAATTGAAACAATATGCACGAGGTTAGTCTCATTTTCAATTACAACAAGGTTTTTTGGAAGGAACATCATGCCTTCGGGAATGAGTTTCGTTTCACCGCAATGAATTGAAGGTTCAATTTCACGAACGAGGTTGTATGGCAAAAAGCCAAAAAGCGAGCCAACCATTGGAAGTTTTGCGTTTAAGATATGCGAAAGCTCACGAATTGCAACTTGTATTTCATCAAGGATTTTTACTCCAGAAAAAGAAAAATGTTCCCCAAATGCCAAAATGGAATATCGACCTTTTCTTAAGGAATTGCTCGCGGATTCGAGGAAGCAGAAGGTCTCGTTTGCATTTTCAATTGCAGGGATTAGCCTAAACGGGATTTCCTGAATTGGCGTTGAAAAACTTTCCGCGGAATATGTTTGAACTTTTGCAGAAAATTGTTTGAAATTTAAAGATTCCATATTTAATGATGATATATCATATAATGCTTAAGCCCAATGTCAGAAAAATCAAGTAAAAATCCAAGCAATACTCCAAATAACATTCATTGCATAATTTTGGCCGCTGGAATGGGTACAAGAATGAAATCGCAAAAAAGCAAGGTTCTGCACGAAGTAAGTGGCAAGCCTATGGTTGAAATTGTTTTGGATCTTGCACGCTCCGTTGGCGAGAAAACAACCGTTGTTGCATCGAATGAAAACCACTTGGAAATTGCAAAATTGCTCAAAAATGAAAGCGAAACGATCGTGATTCAAAACGAACGCCTTGGAACTGGTCACGCCGTTGCAACTGCAATTGCGGAAATTGAAAAGTCAAATGCGGAAAAAATCGTGATTCTCTACGGCGATACACCGCTTGTCACAAAAGAAACTGTTGAAAAAATGGCACTGGAAAACAACGATGTCACATTCCTAGGCTTTGAAGAACTTGATATTTCGAACAAATACGGCAGGCTAATTCTGGACGAACACTCGGCTACATTACACAACAACGAAAGAGGGCGTCTTCTTGCAATCGTTGAATATAAGGATGCAAATGACGATCAAAAAGCCATCACAATTTGCAATTCGGGCGTTGTTTGCATCTCGAAAAACACCCTGCTCAATGCACTGAAAAAGCTGAAACCATCGGAAGTTACAGGCGAATATTACTTAACCGATGTCGTTTCAATTGCGAACTATGAAGGTGAAAAATGCGGATTTCTAAAGTGCGAAAAATCTGAAGTCCTCGGTGTTAATTCAAGAGAAGACCTTGCCGTTGTTGATAACATCATGCAAAAACGGATAAAATCCCTTCACATGCAAAACGGTGCAACATTCCTTTTGCCAAAAACAAGTTATATCTTCCTTGGGGCAAAAATCGGCAAAGATGTCACAATTCAACAAAGTTGCTTCATTGGAAAAAATGTTGAAATTAAGGATAATGTGGAAATCCGTGCGTTTAGTCACTTGGAAGGGTGTGTTGTGGAATCTGGGGCGTTTGTTGGTCCATTTGCAAGAATTCGCCCGAATACAATTATTGAAGAAAATGCTGGCATCGGGAATTTTGTGGAGGTCAAAAATTCAAGAATCGGTAAAAAATCAAAAGCAGGACACCTTTCCTACATTGGTGATTCCAAGATTGGCGAAAATGTGAACATTGGTGCCGGAACGGTTTTTTGTAATTATAACGGATTTGAAAAGTTTGAATCAAAAGTTGGCGATGGTTCGTTTATTGGTTCAAATTCAACGATAATCTCGCCAGTTGCAATCGCAAAAGGAACAATCGTTGCCGCAGGTTCGGTTGTTACAAAATCGACGCAAGAAAATTCGCTTGTAATTGCACGAAGCGAGCAGGTCGAACTTCCAAACGGTGGTGGAAAATTCCGAAAAAAACACGGGAAATAATTTTTTTATTTCCTTAAAAAAAGCGAAATTGCAATAATTGCCGATGGCGTCATGCCTTCGATGCTCATCGCATCTGCAAGGGTGTGCGGGCGAAATTTCGCAAGTTTTTCGATAACCTCCTTCGAAAGCGACTGAATTTGCGAGTAATCAATGCTATGTGGGATAATCGTTTTTTCGCGTTCTTGAATAATTTTAATGTCCTGTTCTTGCCGTTCAAGATATGGGAAATATTTTGCCGTTATTGTGACTGATTCCTGAACATTTTGCGGGAAATCCGAAAATTCTGGGAATAACTGTGCAATGTTTTCGCTGGAAATTAATGGGTGGGAGAGGAGGTCGATCCCATTTCTGCGAACGCCATCTTTGGAAATCTCGATGCCAAAAGTTGCAAGTTCGTTGGGTGTGTATCCCTTGTTTTTAAGGATTTCAAGCAGGCGATCATAATTTTTTTTCTTTTTTTCAAAAATCTCCGTGCGTAATTTTGAAGAAAGACCAAGTGCAATTGCATGGGGCGTGAGGCGGAAATCTGCGTTATCGGAGCGAACGGAAATTCGGTGCTCGCATCTTGAAGTGAACATTCGGTATGGCTCGGTAATTCCTTTGGTTGTGAGGTCGTTGATCATAACACCAATGTAGGATTCCGTTCGCGAAAGAACAAAAGGCGGTTTTCCAAGAACATTTTGTGCCGCGTTAATTCCGGCAATAATTCCTTGACCAGCTGCCTCTTCGTAGCCCGTCGTTCCGTTTATTTGCCCTGCGAAGAATAAATTTTTTATTTTTTTCGTCTCCAAAGTTGGTAAAAGTTCTTGCGGATTTATGTAATCGTATTCAATTGCGTAGCCAGCTTGTGCGATTTTTGCGTTCTCCAAGCCTTTGATTTTATTGATAAACTTTTGCTGAATTTCAAGTGGCATTGCGGTTGAAATCCCCGCGGGGTAGACTAAATTGGAATCAAGACCTTCAATTTCAAGAAAAATTCTATGCGATGGATTTTCAGGAAAACGAATGGTTTTGTCTTCAATTGATGGGCAATATCGTGGACCTTTCGCCTCAATTTCCTTGGTATAGATTGGTGAAAGTGATTGATTCTCAAATAAAATATTGTGTGCATCTTCGTTTGTTGAAGTTATTGCACACGGAATTTGTTCAACTGAGATTTCAGTATTCACAAACGAAAAAGGGCGTGGTGGAACATCGCCTTTTTGAACTTCAAGCTGGGAGAAATCGATTGTATCGCGAAAAATGCGGGGCGGAGTTCCAGTTTTAAGGCGACCAAGTTCAAAACCAAAGCGGGCAAGCGTTTTTGAAAGCCCGTAGCTCGCCGGTTCGCCAACTCTGCCTGCGGGAATTCGTTCTTTTCCAAGTAAAATCATGCCGGAGAGAAATGTCCCCGTTGTTAAAACCACGGTTTTGCAGGGAATTTTCGTGCCATTTGCTAAAATTACGCCGCGAATTTCCTCGTTCTCAAGTTCAATATCTTCAACCTGAGCAATAATGATATCAAGGTTTTCCTTTGTTTTTAGGTGTTTTTTTGCGGAATCGTGGTAGAGGTTTCTATCGGTTTGAGCGCGCGGTCCCCACACAGCAGGACCTTTCGTTTCGTTGAGAATTTTGGAGTGAATGGTGGAATCGTCGGTGATTATCCCCATAATTCCGCCAAGAGCATCAATTTCGCGAACAATAATGCCTTTTCCAACGCCGCCAATTGAAGGATTGCAAGACATTTGCCCTAAGTTTTTGTCGTCGAGAGTAATCAATGCAACGCGTTCAAGAATTGCAGAGGCAGACCACGCGGCTTCAATTCCGGCGTGACCTCCACCAATAACAATGCAATCGTATGTTGAAACGGGCATTACAAAATATCAATTTTGTCGACAATCATTGAAACAAGGGCAAAATCCTGTTTTTCAGATTTTGAAATATCTTCAACAAGTTTGGTGAAAAGTGCCAATTGTTTTTGTTTTTCCTCCATCCATTTTTCTTGGTTGTTATCGTAATTATGTGAAAACCGTTGCGATAGTGTGCAATATTTTGTGTATAGTTTTAGCTCCAATTCGCGAATTGCGTTTTTATGAAGTGCGGATTCAACAGGGATATTGAGAATCCATTTTGAAAGTTGTTCAACTGCAACATGCTGGCGAAGGGTGTAGTATCCTGCGATTTGCTTTTCAAGAAGTTCGGGTTTGTGATTGTGAACGACCATTTGGAACATTTGCATTTGCTCAATAGTTTTTGCAATATTGAATGCGATATCCGATGGAACACCTTTTTTCTCAAGAGATTCCTTGCGTGGGTTGACTTCGGTTTTCTCGGATTGATTCATTATGAAGTCGTTTAAAATGTTGATGCACGGCAGCATGTTTTCAACCATTTGTGTGATTGGAAGTGGTGCGAAGTGGTGACTCAACAACATGTGAATGCACTTGTGTATGAAGCCGTTGATTGTCGCACACAGTTCCACTTGAATGTTGAACGGAATTTTGAAATCAAGGCTTTCGATTTGCGTCCAAATTTTGCGAAGGGAGAAAATTTCGCGAATGACGGTGTATGCGCGGATGACATCGCATGGTTTACATTGGCGTGATTCCAAAATGTTGTTCATGAAGGTAATTCCAACGCGGTTTATGATCGAATTATTTACCGAAGTTGCAATGATTTCCTTTGCAAGTTTGTGGTTGATTATATCCTCTCTAAATTTTTCCTGCATTTGCTTTGGAAAGTAGTTTATGAGATCCTGTTCGAAATATTTTTCGTTAATGAGCGATGATTTCAGAAGCTCTTGGTATAAATATATTTTACTGTAGGCAAACAAAACGCAAAGTTCGGGGCGAGTCAGGTAATCTTGGCGATTTTTCCTTGAGTTCATTTCTTCGGTTGATGGCAGAAATTCGTTTTCACGGTCAAGATTTGCAAAAACCGCGAGTTTTTTCATCAGGGATTCTTGATCGTCAATTTTAATTTTTTGATTGAACGATGTAATGGTGATTGCTTGTGTTTGAAGGTAGTTGTTTCGCAAAACAAGGCGTTCAACTTCGGGAGTCATGTCGTTTAAAAGCTCGTTTCTTTGATCAAGCGAAAGTTTGCCTTCTGAAACCAATTTATTGAGCACGATTTTCACATTAACCTCAACATCGGAGCAGTTCACACCTGCGGAGTTATCCATCGCGTCGGTGTTAATTCTTCCGCCGTTTTTTGCGTATTCAATCCTTCCGTTTTGTGTGAATCCTAAATTTCCACCCTCACCAATGACCAACGCACGAAGGTCTTTTCCGTTGATTCGAATTGCGTTGTTGGCTTTGTCACCTGCGTCGCTGTTTTTTTCGTCAGATGATTTCACATAAGTTCCAATTCCGCCATTCCAAAGGAGGTCAATTTTGGCTTTTAAAATCGCAATAATAAGTTCGTTTGGTGAAACTTCGTCGCTTGAAATTTCCAAAAGTGCCTTGATTTCAGGCGTTAATTTGCAAACTTTCGCAGAGCGTTCAAACACCATTCCGCCTTTTGAAATCAGCGATTTGTTGTAATCTGCCCAAGTTGAGCGAGGAAGATTGAACATGCGTTCACGCTCAACAAATGAGGCTTCGCAATCGGGTGTTGGATCAACAAAAATGTGCAAATGGTTAAATGCTGCAACAAGCTTTGTTTTTCGTGAAAGAAGCAGTCCGTTTCCAAAAACATCGCCAGACATATCACCAATTCCAACGCATGTAAATTCCTCAGTTTCAGGGTTGCGACCAATCTCCATCATGTGTCTGCGGACTGCAATCCAAGCACCTTTTGCCGTGATTCCCATTTTCTTGTGGTCATAACCATTTGAACCGCCTGATGCGAAGGCATCGCCAAGCCAGAAATTGTATTCTGCGGAAATTGAGTTTGCTATATCGGAAAATGTTGCGGTGCCTTTGTCGGCTGCTACTACGAAATAAGGGTCTTCGTCGTCGTATTTAACAATTCCATCGTTTGTTTTGACTTCGCCAGCGATAATGTTATCGGCTAAATCAAGGCAACCACGCAGGAAGTTTTTGTAACATTCCTGACCAAATGTAAGGTACGCATCTTTTGATAGAGTCGAGATATCCTTTGTTATTACAAAGCCACCTTTCGAGCCAACCGGAACAATTACCGCGTTTTTTGTGTTTTGAGCTTTTACAAGACCAAGAACCTCGGTTCTGAAATCGTTTGGACGGTCACTCCAACGAAGGCCGCCTCTCGCAACTTTTCCAAAACGCAAATGAAGTGCTTCAAATGTTGCGGAATAAACGAAGATCTCCCTGAATGGAACGGGTTTTGGAAGGTTTGGAACTGCGGAGCAATCAAACTTGAGGGAAATGTATTCCTTTCCAAGGAAAAAGTTCGTGCGAACCGTTGCTTGAATTGTGCGATACAATTGACGCAATATTGAATCTTCGGTGATATCCATGATTTGAGCGTAGAGTTCGGACATTTCCTTGTGAAGGGAATCAAGTTTGGGCTTGCGTTCTTGTGTGAATGATGGGTCGAATTTTGTGTAAAAATACTCAACGATTCTTGAAATCATTTGCGGGTTTTTTGCAAAGACATCGTTGATTATTTCTTCTGAAAATTGAAATTGGATTTGCTTGAGATATTGAATGTAAGTGCGAAGGAGGAGGATATCGCGGAATTTCGTTTGTGATGTAACAGAAAGTTTGTTCAGAGTTGTGTATGAAATTTGACCTGTAAGGGATTTTTCAAGAACATCGACAAATTCAGAGTTGCTTTTAAGGCTGATCGCGGTTTTAACATTCAATGCACCGTTGATGTTGTATACATTAAATTGCTTTCCGTCTTGTGCAAGGATTCGGGAGTTCTCACTTGAAGCAATGATTCCACAATTTTCAAGAGCACGAACAATACTGTGCAAATTGAGTTGATTTTCTGACAAAATGCTAATAGAAACCCCTTCAGGTGATTCCATTTCAACAGAAATTTTACAATTATTTTGGGATATTTCGTGTGCGTTGTGTGAATTTGGCATCATATACTGCTTATGTGATTTAATCTTGATTTTTATAAAAACCTGTTTTAGAAAAGTCAATCGAATTATTTTATGAAGAAAAGATGAATTTTTTGTTAGTCATACTATCTTTAATCGTCGCAATTCAAACAAAGGCATTTGCAGAAAGCGATGCAACAAACGACCTTGGAATCTACAAAAAACAGGCAAACACTACCGTTAGAAAAAAAGTGATAAAAGCTTATTCAATGGGGCATGATTCCCGATTCAAGGTTTTCCCGTTTATGGAAAACGGCGTTTATGAAGTTGTTTCACTTTACGATAACACCACATATATTGAATTTGACACTGACGAAAAAGTTCAGTCAATTACAAATCCAAAGGATGACTCATGGCAATTACTTTCAAAGGAAAACAAGCTATTCATTCAACCCGTTGCCTCAGATGCCGATACTCAAATGACAGTAATGACCACAAAACGCACATACTTTTTCGAAATGTACGCAAAAGAACCTTCGAATAACTTTGACGATAGCTACACATTTTATTATCAATTCAATTACCCAACCGAAGAAGAGCAAAAAACAATTCGTCGATACTCAAAATCAATTTTGCCAAACATTTCGGTGAATCCTGAAAAATACAATTTTAATTACACCGTGACAGGTCGCGATACCCTCTACCCAATGAAAATCTTTGATGACGGCGAATTTACATATTTCGAATTCAAGGAAAAAGGTGGCGTAATTCCGGCAATTTTCCTTGTTGACAACAACAACTATGAATCGCTCGTGAATTTTCGCATGGTTGGGAATTATCTTGTTATGGAGGCAGTTGCCCCACGATTCACCTTGCGAAACGGTTCAGATGTCGTCTGCGTTTTCAATGAGAACATGTACGAAAAACCACAAGTGAAAAAAGGATTCTTCTCCCAAACTGAAATCAAAAGATGAGCAATCAAAACATGGAAAAAAAGCAGTACAAAATCAAGGTTATCAAGGTTACTCAGCATATAATCAAGGCGCGTCAAACATTTCGCTTGTTCGTCAACAGGCATTCAAAAAACAACAAAGTGCTTTTGTACAGCGGCGGATCATTCGTAATAACACCAATTTTGGTAACAATTCTTCTTGTTATTAAAAATATTTTTTTCAATATTTCCTCAACGAATCATAAAATCATTGAAAAAGTCACCCAAGAAAGGATTACATCCGCACAACTGACGCTCGACTTCGCCCAATATCAAAACCATCAAAAAGTTCTTGACTTGCAAAATCAATATATAACCGATTACAACTATATTAACTCGGGGAATATAATCGAGGAAGATAGGATAGAATTTTTATAAAAGCAATGAAAGCGATTCTTTTTCAAATTGGAAAATCTGCAATGCAGTCTGGTCTTGCACAAAAAAATGCGTTTGTTTTGCGTTTCATAACCGATGAAAAAATCTGGTTTGAATACGACGCAGCCTCGTGGAGCGGTGCAAGTTCAACAATAAAACAAAAAGAAATGCAATTTCAAAACAAACAATTAGCAATCGCCTTTTGCAATAAACACAAAATTGAATTCGTTGAAATCACACAAGGCGTGAAGAAAATCCCGCTTAAATCATACACAGATACAATCCTCAATTACTAAAAATGTACGATTCAACCAACATTTTCGCCAAAATTCTTCGCAAGGAAATCCCATGCAAAACAATTCATGAAGACGACACAATCCTTGCATTTCACGATATCAACCCCCGTGCGAAAATTCACGCATTGGTTATTCCAAAAATTGAAGCAGTGTCGTTTTCTGATTTCATCGCCAATAATGGTGTGGAAGTCGTTGCCGAGTTCTTCAAAAAAGTGAATTATGTGGCATCGAATGTATTAAATTTGAAGGATTTTCGCCTTCAAATCAACAATGGTGCCAATGCGGGGCAGGAAGTCTTCCATTTCCATGTTCATATTTTGGGAAATTAACTTCCAGAACTTTGCAATGTGTTCAAGACATTTTGTGCACAGGTTTTTTCGGCGTCTTTTTTTGTTTGCCCTTTTCCAGAGATTTTTTGTCCATTGAGGGAAAGCGTCGCAGTAAAAAACACGCCGTCCGTTGTTATGGCATATTCAGGCAGAGTTTTGAGCTTCCTCTGGAAATATTCCTGCACCATGGATTTTGCATCTTTTGGAGGCGTGAGATCTTTCAAAAAAAATTCAGACCAATTATCAAGAACGAATTTTTCGGCATTTTGAATGTTGGAATCAAGGAAAATCGCGCCAATTATTGCCTCGATGGCGTCTTCTCCAACCTTTGAAACGCTGTAGCTTTCATCTTTTTTTTGTGCATTGGAGAAAATAACATGCGGCATGATTTCAATTTTTTTTGCAACTTCAAAGCAGATCGATCCGCACACAAGGTGGGCGTGTCTGCGGGAAATTTGCCCTTCATTTTCATTGGGGAATTGCTTGAAAAGTGCATTTGCTATGACAAAATTCAGGACTTTATCCCCAAGGAATTCTAATCGCTGATAGCTTTTAATGCTTTTGCCGTCCAATTTTTTACTTGGATGCGTCAACGCTTCGCGGAGCAATTCCTTGTTTGCAAATGAATAGTTCAGTCGCTCTTCCAGTTTAGATAACATTTTTCATTGTGCGTTTAATTTTTTTAATTTTCCCAAACATCATTGTTCGCTTGAGTTCCGAAACATACGAGCCGATTGTTTTGCCGTCAAGATGGTCGATTTCGTGCTGAATACATGTTGATAGAAGACCGTCTGCCACAATTTCGCATTGATTCGATTCGATATCCAGATATTTCACGGTTATTTCTTTTGGGCGTGTAATGTTCACGAATTGATCCGGAAATGAAAGGCAACCTTCATTATAGAGGTTGGGTTCTTGCGATGTTTGTGCGATCTCGGGGTTAATCATAATAATTTGCCCGCTTGGTGATTTTTTGTCTTCCTTTGATTGGAGATCGATGACAATAATTCTTTCAAGAATGCCAACTTGAACCGCAGAAAGACCAATTCCGCCGAAGTTATACATTGTTTCGAACATATCGTTGCAGAGTTTTTTCGTTTTTTCGGTAATTTTTAAAACGGGAGAAGACTTCTGTTGCAAAATTGGGTTTGGGGCAATAACTAAGTTTAAAATTGTCATATTTTACTTCTTTAAATTGTTAAAAAGGTTTTTAAGTTTTTTAAGTTTCTCTTGAGTCGTCTGGCTTGAGAACTCTTTTTCAGCAAAGGATTTTGCACTTTGCTTGATGTAAGAACTTGCGTCGATGGAATAAAGAATATCGTTTGTTGTTCCGTTTAAAACCAGCGAAGGCAGTGGAGACGAACCGTGAATTGGAGAGACCGTGTAATGAATATTGTGGTTGATTATGTTCATTTCTCCGGAAATGTTGAAGCTGAGTGAGTTGGTTTTGATTGTGAATTTCTCGTTTATCAAAACGCCATTTTTGAGGATAACCCTCGCAGCAATGCTGTCAATTTTTGATTTTCCACTTGGAGAAAAATATTTTTCCTTGATGCTTCCGCTGAAAATTTGCTTGTAATCGTTTTTGATATCGAATATTAGGGAATCGATAGCAATGCCGTGCAATGTGGAGTTTGTTGAATCGAAGGTGATTGTCCCACTGTTTTGCTTGGTGAGTTCCAAACCTGTTGAACCATTTGCGGAAATGTTAATTTGAAATGTTGAAATTCCGCTGAATTTTGCTTCCTGATTCAAATATTTCAAAATGTCATTTATTTCAACTTTTTTCGCAATTATGTTAGATGAAACCGTTTGCAGAACTCCATCGCGTTGTGTTATACCGCCTTCGAGTGAAATTTTTCCATCAAATGCGTTTGTTTGAGCTTTGAGTGTCGTAGAATTATTATTTATTTTGATGATTGAAGTTAAATCTTCAAAATTTACATTTTTGTATACCAGTGAATCGATGGAAATTCTGCTTTCAACAGGGATTTTACTGATTTGTGGAATGTGGATTGGGGAATCATGAATATTTTTTTGTATGCCTTGGATATTTTTTTGTGCATCTTGAACTTCTGGATTCTTCGCGAGGTAGTGATCGATATTGAGTTTATCGGCGGTGATATCAAAGTTGATAAACCTGTTTTCGGGGATGAAACTCACGAGAGATGCGATGTTGATATTTGTATCGTCAAATTTGATATAGCTTGTTTTGTGGGTGTTAAACATGCCTTTTTCAAGTGTGAAATCAATTTGTGAAGTGATTTTTTGTGGCAAGTTGGTGAAACTTTGCGTTGGAATTTCGAATGTATTGCAAAAATTGTTTAAGTCGCTAAATGTAATTTCCAAGCTTCCGTTGATGTTCGAGAGCAGGGGGTTTTCTGAAATCGTGCCTGAGATATTCTTTGATTTTATCGCAAGATGTTTTGAATTCACGACGAAACGCGAAACGCTAAGTTTATGATTTTTCAGTTCTGCACCGAGGGAGAAATCAATCGGAGGAAGGTTGCGAAGCATTGTATTGGTATTTTGCGTTTGCTTGGCGAGTTTCTCACCTGAAAGATTTTTCGCTGCAATATTTAAGTTAAATGCGTCGAATAATATTGGATTATTTTTATTAATTTTGTATTTTGCATCGGCGGTGATATCCCCAAGTTCTGATTTGATTATGATGTCAATAGCACCTTTATTTTCCTTTAATAAATCGTTCAAACTTGATGAACGCAGTTTTAGATTGAGCTTGTGGTTGTTCAAATTTATTGAAATATTTGCCTTGATTTTTGCATCGGAATTGGGGGCGGATATTTTCGCATTGATTTCAGTGATTTTATGAATAATATCCGTTTTGCATGATTTATATGAAAACCTGCTGTTTGATATTTTTAAATGCGTGAGAGATGTGTTTCTGAAATTGAAAAATCGTTTTTGATTTTCTTGCGTTTTTGCGGGTTGGGAATTTGAAATTGGTGGCGTGAAAAAGTTGTAGGCATTTTCGCATTTGATGATATCAATGCTGGCGTTGTCTAAAATAATGTTTTTTATGACGAGCCTCTTGATTAGGAGCGGGAATATTGCGATTTTTATGTCAATTTCTTTTGCGGATAGGACATTTTTTTCCTCAAAAGATGGATTTGTAATAACGACATCGCGCGCTGTTATTCCAAAAAATGGCAATATTGAAAGACGAGTCTTCCCCGTAATTTTTACTTCAAGCCCCGTCTTCTCGTATATCACTTGGTTGATTTCCGGAATTGGAATGATTTTTTCAACGGGGAGGAACCTCGAAATGAGGAACGAGAGCGTTATGATTACAACAAGCGACCATATAACTGTTTTGAATATTATATTGGAAAATAATGATATGGACGATGTATGGACGGTTCCTATATTATTTTTTGAAGAATTGAGTTCTGGCATTGTTTCAGAGCTACAATTTAATGTGGTGCGTTTGTGTGCTAAAACTATTTGAAATGTCAAGATTATTTTGCAAAAAAAATCATGTAATATAAAAAATGCCTTGCAATAAACTCTTGACAAATAATTTCTAGTAAATATTTACTTATGTAACATAAAAACATTCAATATGAACGAAAACAAAGAAAAAGCACTGGCAGCGGCAATTAGCTCAATTGAAAAATCATTTGGTAAAGGTTCGATTATGACATCGCACACGGGCATTTCAGATGTTCAACCACTTCCAACTGGCTTTATTACATTGGATAAAGCACTCGGAATAGGGGGTTTTCCACGCGGAAGAATGATTGAAATCTATGGAAATGAGTCGTCCGGTAAAACAACTTTGGCACTTCACGCAATTGCAGAAACACAAAAAACAAAGGGTTCAAAATGTGCTTTCATTGATGTTGAACACGCTTTTGACCCAATCTACGCAAAGGCATTGGGAATTAATCTTGAGGATTTAATTATTTCACAACCGGACAACGCCGAACAAGCATTTGATATTATTGAAACGCTTGCACGCTCCGGTGCATTGGATTTAATCGTCCTTGATTCAGTCGCAGCCCTTGTTCCAAAAGCGGAAATTGACGGAGAAATGGGCGATCAACAAATGGGATTACAGGCTCGTTTAATGAGTAAAGCCCTTCGTAAACTCACGGGGATTGTCTCAAAAACCAACTGCGTATTGAT
>CAMAVG010000017.1 GCA_945861605.1 Rickettsia typhi | reverse complement strand
GAGGATATCAAGTTCGTGGAATCTCACCCGCAGGCGTTAATGCAATGCTCGAATTTCATCGCGAAAATAAACGCGCAGGAAATCCAAGCTCTTAACACGGCAATTGCTGCGGAAAATCTTGCAAATTCAGGGAAAAACGACGCGGCAGTAATTTGTTCAAAAATTGCCGGAGAACACTACAATCTTCACCTTTTAGCAAAAAATATCCAAAATAAAAATAACAATTATACAACATTCATCGCCGTTGGAAAAAGCCAAATTGAAGCAAATTTTCAGCACCCAATAACTTGCGTAATTTTCAAACTTGGAAATGAAACCGGTGGAATTTACAATGCTCTTGGTTGTTTTGCGAAAAATGGTGTGAATCTTTTGAAGCTTGAAAGCTATATTCCAACGGGGATTGAAATCAACGAAGCACAGTTTTTCGTGATATTCGAAGGCAATAATTCCCACCCAAAAGTGCAAAAAGCATTGGAAGAATTGCATTTTGTGACTAGTGAGATCAGGAATTTTGGCTCGTACAATGGTGATGCAAAGCGGTTTTTTTGAAGATCAAATCTAGAAATCTCCAAGAAATTTTACCTCCCATTCAAGTTCGACGCCAGTGTTTTCAAGAACGCATTTGCGAATCATTTCGCCGAGCGTGAAGATATCCTTTGCCGTTGCACCGCCGGCATTTATTAAAAAATTTGAGTGCTTTTCCGAAACTTTCGCACCGCCAACTTCGAATTTATGCGCTCCGACCTCTTGAATCAACTGCCAAGCAGAGCGACCACTCGCCTTTTCCGATTTAGGATTCGTGAATGTACTGCCTCCGGTTCTGACATTTGATGGTTGGGCATCGAGTCTTTTTTGAACGAAGCCGTTGATTGTTTTGCGAACTCTTTCTTTTGTGGAAACTACGCCGTTGATTGTGGCGGAGATTATTATTGAATTTGCGGGCAAATGTGCGTGGCGATACGAATGCGGAATGTCTTTTTTTTGCAGTGTAATTAATTCTCCATTTGGAAGAATGACATCGGCGGATTCAAGAATTTCGAAAATCTCACCGCCAAAACAGCCTGCGTTCATTGAGACATTGCCGCCAAGAGTTCCCGGAATTGTGGCAAGGAATTCCATTCCAGAAATTCCTGCTTCCTGAATTGTTTGGGCGAGGGTGGAATCAAGACATGACGCACCAACTTTGAAACGCGTTTCGGAGACTTGTTCAATTTTTGAAAATGCTGAGCCAAGTTTCACGATGCAAGGCTCGATTTCGGAATCGGATATCAAGAGGTTTGATGTGTTTCCAATTACGAAAAACTTTGGAAATTTTTGGAAAACTTCGCGAATGTCATCGATTGATGAAACGCGAACGAAGTTTTTTGCATTCCCCCCAACGCGAAACCATGTCAGGGGGGAGAGGGCGATGTTATGTTGTAGTTTGAGCATAATTTACGCAACTTTTTCACCAAATGAGAACTCAAAAACCCTATCTTCTGAACGCTGTTCTTCGGGTTGGATATCGTTGATTTCTTGGTTTTTGCTTTGCGGTTTTAGATCTTTTGATGGAATGAAATAGTTTGGGTGGTAGCGAACTTGTTGGAATTGCATGGAGTCTTTGTCCATTACCCAGTATTTTGCACGATAGTTGAACGCGATGTCGTCATCAATTAAGTGGATGATGTCGTACATTTTTTGCGTAATTTCAATTATTTCGAAAATATCATTAGCACCTTTGCCCATTGCTGAAAATTCTTGCATTTTTTTACGAACACCATTTAGTTGAAAAAGAGATGTTAGTTCAGAATTTTCGGAACCGATGCATCTGTACATAATGTTTGTTGGGTTTGAGCTTTTGATATCAACATTTTTTTGATCCTCCGAACAGGAAACGATGTACGAGCAAAATTGTTGCGTTGTTTGGTCAAAATATGTTAAGCAACATTGTTGGCAGGTAGCAGGCTTTTTGCTTGCGTATGAATTTCCAACATTGTATTCCTCCGAAGTGTAGTGCTCAAGAAGGGCAATTGCTTCTTTTGAATTTTCACATTGCTTGAAAGCTTCAACATAAACGGTTGGCATTTGGAATCCTGCAATCATAAGCATGATGTTCTTGCTGTTGTTTATGAATAATTTTTCAAAACCGTGTTCTTGATTTTCACATTTATTTGCTACCACAAGAGAGAATTCACTGTGAATAATATTTGTTATGAGTGACATATCCTTCTTTAAAGTTAATTAATGAAAGATTATATATATTTGAAATTTCAAAAGTCAAGAAAAAGTTATAATTATTGACTTTTATTTTTCGTCGTATAAATTGTGATTATATATATATTAAAATATGGATATTCGTAAAATTATGCAAATTGCAAGAATTCACCTTGAAGAAGATCAAATTCCAGTTGCACAAAACAAGCTTGATGTCATGTATTCTTGGCTTGAATCAATTAAGAAGATTGATGTTTCCGGCTTTGAGCCGATTTATTCAATCCACGAAAGCGAAACGAGGACAGTCCGCGAAGTTGAAAACCCTGAGTTTCATCAATCTGCGTTGATTCTTAAAAACACGCCGGTGAAAAGCGATGATTTCATTCTTGTTCCAAAGGTTGTTGGCGGTGAATAGTTTTTAAACGATTCCCTTTGTTGATGAAACTGAATTGCTTGTAATTTTCAGTCCATCTTTCAAACATTTCGCAAACGCCTTAAAAGATGCCTCCACAATGTGATGAGTGTTTTCCCCGTGAAGTGTTATGTGAAGCGTAATTCCTGCATTTTGTGCGAATGTGTAATAGAAATGCTTCAACATTTCAGTTGGAAAATCGCCGATTATTTCACGCATTGGCGGGGCTTGGAATTGTAAATATGGGCGGTTGGAAATATCAACTGCAACGAATGCCGTGGCTTCGTCCATTGGAAGAATGCGTTCGAAGGCGTATCGCTCAATCCCTTTTTTATCGCCAATTGCTTGTTTAAGTGCCTCCCCAAAAGCAATTGCGACATCCTCAATTGTGTGGTGTTCGTCAATGTGGGTGTCTCCGCTTGCTTCAATTTCAATATCAAAACCGCTGTGTTTGATGATCTGCTCCAACATGTGGTTGAAGAAATGCAACGGGGTTTTTGCAAAACCGTTTCCGCTTCCATCAATGTTGATTTTTACTCGCACACTTGTTTCGTTTGTTGTGCGTGAAACTTCGGCTTTTCGTGCGTTGATTTTCCTCGTCTCTGAAATCACTTCGTTCCAGCCAAAACTTTCCGTTAGCAAAAAACCTTTAATTCCAAGAGTTTCCCCAAATTGGACATCGGTAATTCTATCGCCAACCATTATTGAATTCGGGTGAATGTCGTTTATGTGCTCAACAAGTCCAACTTTTGGCTTTCTGCAATTGCAATTTTCACTCAAAAAATGCGGACAAGTCAAAATTTCATCAATAACAATTCCCTCCGAGTAAAGGATATCGAGAATTTTTGTGTTGATTTTATTGTAATTCTCCAGTGGGTTTTTTGAAGTCCCAAGGCCGTCCTGATTTGAAACAATAACGATGGAATATCCCATTTTTTGCAATTCTTTCAGGGAAGAAATTACATTTTTGATGAAATACAAATGCGAAAGGTGTTCCACTTGGAATGTATCCTTTGGTTCGAAAATTATTGTGCCGTCGCGGTCAATAAATGCGTATTTTTTCATATTCATAGTGATTGTGTTTGTTTCTTATTTTTATGATCCTCATGTGCCAGTTTTGCTGCTTCATCTATTGTAATATAGCTCCAGCTCATCCCTTGAGTAAGTTTTTTTACAGCATCGTCACTTGAATTATCTAATGCAAACAGGGCTAATGATTTCTTAATATCACCAGCACATGCGCCATATATTGGAGACTCATCTATCTTAATACTGCTCACCCACCCTTGTTCACTCGCCAGCTTTTTATGTAAATTTGTCAAGAATGCTATATATTTGTCTTTCGTCTCTTTTTCATCAAAAGCAGTGCATAGCGCTTCCATGTTTCCTAAACAGCTCGCCTCGCCAGCTTGCAATGGATTTTTGTCATTTATTGTTTTATCAAGAAATTTGTTTATTTCTGCAGTTTCACCAACTACACTATTTTTCCTTGAGAATAATAGCGGAGTTTTGTCACCTTTCGTGTGTGTGTTGTTGTGTGATAGCAGCAACTTATCCATGTCAATCATTGGGTGCTTGTGATCGCCAACATCTGTCTTGGCTGTGCTTATTTCCAACGCATCTATATGGTACTTACTCACTCTCTTCAGCCTCATTCCAACGAAATTTTTTGCATTTGGATTTCCTGTCATCAATCCTGCTGCTTGCATTTTTTTTTGGAATCGCGCGGAAAATTTTAACTTGTTTATTTCCTTTTCATCGGCTCTTCCACCTTGATATTTCTCACGCAATTTCTTCCATTCTTTCTCATTTTGTGCTTCTTTCCAAATTTCTTGTATTTTAGCAAAATCAACTGTGCCTTTACCATAAGCTTCTTTGTAAGCTTCAATCAAACCATTGGTAATTATTTTGGTGTGTTTGTCAATTGTTGTTTGAAGTTTGTAATTAGTGTCTTGTTTGTATGCTTCGTAGTGATGATAGTTAGTATCAATGTAGGCTGCGCTTGTATCCGATGATCCTGCGTTATCCACCTGAGAAAAGTAAAAATTCCTATACTCATTATGGTATCTCATATTTACCTCTTTTGTTCGAATTTTTGCGTTTTTTAGAGTCGATTCAAGTTGTGGATACTTTGCGACTGTTCCCACGCGCCAATTACCTACTTGCTCTGCTACATTACTATGAGTAATATATTTTTCGCTATCCACCATCATCCTGCAAAAGTCTTCCTTATCTTTCTTTATATCTTCTTCTTTATATGCATTACCATTATGTATTTTTGCCAGTAACATGCCATCGTGTAATGCATACAATCCGCAGTTTATTCCATCTGTTTGTGTCACTCCACCTTCAAGAGGAGTGCCGTTCAGACTATTGTGCTTCTTTACAGAACTCCCATTGAAATAATGGCTCGTCCAGTGTCCTCCTATACCATCATCCAGTCTAACATATCCTTTTGGAAAAGCTTTTTTTAGCACATTATCATTTTTGAGGTTTGCGCCGTATAAATTCTCATCGTCATTACCACCACTCAGTATAAATATTTTGTCCTTAATTTTAAATGTCTGGGCAATAAGTCCAGCACCATCATCAATTGCCAATTGACTATATTTGTCGGCTTCATCCATATTTTTGAATAACACATACTTGCCTTTGATATTTGTTGATTTTCTGGATAGCTTGGAAGCAGCTTGATCAGGTCGTCCTAATTCCATTAAGAGATCAATCTCTTTTAACAGTTCTTTCTGTTCTAATGTTGGACTTGTTAATGCGTTTCTTATTTTTTGAACGCCAGCTTCAAGTTTTTTCACATTTTGTTTGCGTTCTGGAGTAAGCACTTCAATCAGCTTCCCCAATTCTTTTTCTGTAAGGTCTTTGGCGCCATAAGACTTCATTGCAATTGACTTAACATTCTCACATTCAAGCCAAACTCCCTTCCACTCATCAACCTCTAATGCAAAATCACCAGTTGGTGCTTCGGTATCGTCTTTTCTGCCTGTTTCGACTCCTGTCTGCACAATATATGCCTTTAATTTTGAATTTTACACCATACAATACGCCATTACAAATGAAAAATCAATGAAAATTTGCAAAAACTTGACAATTATTTTTTTTATTTTCCTGCTTCCATAATGAATTTCTTATTTTACAAAAATGAAAGCAAAAATTTTGGTGATATCCGGCGATGGAATTGGCCCTGAAGTAACTGCGGAGGCGGTAAAAGTTTTGAAAAAAATCGGCGAAAAGTTTGATCACGAATTTTCGTTTGATGAAGCACTTTTAGGCGGAATTGCAATTGATGAAACGGGAAATCCGTTTCCAAAAGAAACGATTGAGAAATCTCATAATGCCGATGCAATCTTGCTTGGAGCAGTAGGCGGACCAAAATGGGAAGGGCTTGATTATTCAATTCGTCCGGAGCGTGGACTATTAGGAATTCGCGGTGAACTTGGGCTTTTTGCGAATTTGCGTCCCGCGAAAGTATTCGATTCCCTCGTAAATGCCTCAACCCTTAAGCCTGAAGTGATTGAGGGTCTTGATATTCTAATCATTCGTGAACTTACGGGCGGAATTTATTTTGGTCAACCGCGTGGCGTTGAAACCCTTCCAAACGGCGAAAAAAAAGGAACAAACACCGCAACTTATACAACGAGCGAAATCAAACGCATCGCACAAGTTGCCTTTGAATGTGCGAAAATCCGCGGGAAAAAAGTTTGCTCGGTTGATAAAGCAAATGTTTTGGAGGTTACGGAGCTTTGGCGTGAGACAGTCGCACAATTGCACGCGGAAAAATATTTGGAAATTGAACTTTCAAACATGTATGTCGATAACGCCGCAATGCAATTAATTCGAAGACCAAAACAGTTTGATGTCATTCTTACAAGTAACCTTTTTGGCGATATTCTTTCAGATGCCGCCTCAATGTTGACGGGTTCGATTGGAATGTTGCCGTCGGCGTCTCTTGGGGAAATTAACCCAAAAACAGGCAAAAGATTCGCACTATACGAACCAATTCACGGTTCAGCACCGGATATCGCAGGGCGTGGAATTGCAAATCCACTTGCGATGATTGCCTCCGTTGAAATGATGCTTCGCACTTCGTTTGGTCTTGAAAAAGAAGCAGACGCGATTCAAAACGCGATTCAAAAAACCCTTGAAAAAGGAATTGTAACGGCAGATATCGCAAACGCTGGGCAGAAAACATATTCAACGCAGGAAGTTGGAAATTCCGTTATTGAGGCAATTTAGCAAATCCGAAGACCGCTAGATAATCAACGCGTATGAGTAATAATCCTGACATTTCGTCTCGATAAATGCACCGGATTTCGTCTCAACAACTTTTCCAACAGGAATGTTTTCCGTGAATTTGCCTTCAGACGAAGCCGTTAGGATTGTTTCATTTTCGTCGATGTCAAACTGGTGAATTTCGTCAAATGAAACGAAACGCATTTTGTAGGGGTCGCCGTGAATCATGCCGAAAATTTTTGTGTTTTGAGTGTAAACCGGCATGCGGAAGTTGGGGTCTTGGTGTGTTAAAACATAATAATTGCTGCCTTCCTTTTTGAAAACTCTTCCAATGAGGCATTCCTTGTTGAAGACTAGGCTGTTTAATGGAATGTTTTCATTGGTTTTGAAGTAAATTTGGCGTGAGTTTTCCGTGGAGATGAAGTACAGAAGTTTGACGACATACTTTACGGGAAAGGATGTTTGCATATCCTGCAATGGTTGAAGAATGCTTATGAGTTCTGCTTTTTCGTTACGGAGTTTCATCAGTTCTTGTAGCATGTCATCGGCTTGAAGAAAAAATGCGTTTCTTTCGGCGTTTATTTTACGATATTCGAGAAAATCCATGATGTATCCAACGGAGTGATAAACAATGTTTTGCAAGCCTTGTGCTGGGTTTAAATCGATATGTTCAACAAAAGATTCGTGTATGTTTTCGGTGTTTTTATTGATGCTTTTATGGTTTATGAGCATATAAAGAACGGCGAATAGGAGTAGGGTGTTGTAAAGAATTGCAAGTTTATTCTGTGTTTTATATTTCATGTTAAATTAGAGTATTATATGTTTCCACAACACTTTGTGAAGGTGTTTTATTATTTTCAATAAGTTTTATTATATTTGCGAAATTTTTATGTTTTGAATTTAAAGCCGCTAGTTCCTTGATCCCAAATAATTGATTGAGGTTCATCGTGTAAGTTGATTCCAGTGCCTGTATTACGCTTTTTTTTGAACCGGACTTAACAAACATAAGGTTTTTTGTCATTTCTGCGTTTAATTGGAAAAATGTTTTGACGAAGTAATTGGAGCAGGTTCCCTCGGCAAATAGGCGGATATCGAAGTAGAGGAATATGTCGGAATATCGGTAAATTTGTTTTTGCTCGAATGTCAATGGAATGTTGCTGCATGCGATCACGCTTACAAGCTTGAGTTTATATTCACGAAGAAGGTGTGATATTGATTGCTGTAGAATGACTTTCGGGTCGAAAACATCGAACGAGCGATCAAGCTTTATTATGTCGAATTCTTGTGCTTTGTGAAGATTGAAAATCAGCGTGTAGAATGCGAAAATCCCGCAAAGTCTTGGTTCGAGTCCGCTCGCATTCACAGATGTAAATTTATTTTTATGCATAAAGACATCTTTCTCAGCGAAAAAATTATTTTCTTTTGCGAAATCGAGTGTTTGCAAAATAACCGAGACATCAGTCAGCGATTTTAATTGCTCGAATGTGGAATCTGGTTTGATTTTCGCGATGAATTTTTTTATTTGCTCATACATTTCTTCGTTTTTTTGTATTTTGTTTTCGCTGCAAAAATGAAGAACGAGTGAAATGAAGAACATTTCAAAGCCTTTTTTGTCAACTTTGAAAAGATTCAAAATGTTGACTTCGGGCGTTTTGAAGTATAACCCGTTTTTCAATTTGTTTAAGCCGATTGTAGAATAGTTGAGGTCAACACAGGTGACACTATTGACTTGCGTGTGGAGGAGGATCGCGTTGATTCCCGTTGTAAAGAGTTCGTTTTGAATGCCGTGTGCAAGAATGTGATACGATTTACCGTTTGTAAATGGTGAAAAGCTGTAATACTTCTGGTATGATGTCGCAATTGGCATGAATGGAATTGTTTTCATACTTTTCGAGCCTTCGAATATCATGCTTTTGGATAGGAGGAATTGCCCAGCGTGACCAAGCGTCGCGTATTCAAACCTGTTGCAAAATGTGGAATTTGATGGCATACTTGCGTAAAATGCTTGCTCAAGATTGATGTCCTCCAGAATTGCAACAATGCCAATTTTGTGAAGACATTGTGAGATTTCCTGCATTTTTTGCTTCAATTTCTCAAGATCGCTTGCGTGGACAACGATGTTCGTTTGCATTGCGATTGGGTTTTGCTCCGCAAGAAGTTCGTTCCAACCGCATTTTGTTGCGATGTCGTTATCGCGGATTGCTGCGGTAATTTTTGATTGATATTCGAACAAGCCTGTGATTTTTTCTTGCTTGATTGTGTGAATTGTTTGCGAGACAACGAATGAATGGTTGAGTGTGAAAAGTTTGATTAGCTGGTGTGAATCAATTTTTGGGAAATCTTTGATTGAAAAGCAGGCGATGTATGTTTTGGAATCTTGGTTTTCGTTATTTTTTTCTTTTTTTGTGGAGAGTACCAGATGGTTGCTTTCTCTTTTGATCAATAATGGGCGAATTTGTTCGGATATCTCCATGTTGTTGAGCGATATCGGTGAGTTTTCGCCGTAAATAATTTTATGCAAAAATGAGCTTTGTTCTGATGAAATATCGCCATTTGTTTCTGAAGCTTTGAGAATTCGTGGGCTGTGTGGCAAAAGGCTTTCGGTGAACTCTTCAACGATTGTGTGAAGTCTTTTTATGGATTTTTCAAGCTCGAGAAGAAATGTTGCTTCGAAAAGTAAGTTTGTTAGGTTTTTTTGGGAAACCTGATATCCCTGAATTGATATGGTTATAAAGAATTCCTGTGAATGTTCTTTTTGTGGGTAGGCGTTGTTTTTGTATGAAGATTTGATGTGTTGTACGAGATTCGTATTTCTTTTGCTTTGGTGTTTGGAATAAATGCCGTGAATGTTGATTGTGACATTTTTGGTGTATATTTTTTTTATTGCCAATAAAACATCTGCCTGAAATGAGATTTTTAGTTCCGCATTTAATGCAATGGTTTGACTAATAAGCCCTGATTGTGAAATGACGGTTTTTTCGTCGATTTGTGCGGAAAAAGGCAGGAAGTACGATTCGAATTTGGTTTCAACTGTTTCCTTTTGCATACATAAAATTCAAGATTACTCCCTTTGAAAGGTTTTTTTTATTTTTTCCAGTGTTTTTTTTCCGTGGTTGGTGTTTTTGTCTTCAGTGCGTTGAAGTTTGACGAGATATCCAATGCCATTTCTTTCTTTGTTCAGACTAAGCGAAGAAAACATTTGATTGGCGATGCTTAATCTTTTTTGGGTTTCGTCGTGTTTGAATTGAAGGTCGCGTGCGTGTTCGTCGAGTTCGTGTGAAAGCAACATGCTGACTCTGCGAAGAATCATTGTATTGCGGACTTTTTGCAAAATGCGTTGAATGCGTGGCGGAAATTGAGAGATATCAAGTGTTAAGTTGCCGGATGCAATCATCTTCATTGCCTTTTTGAGGACAATTTTTTCCAAGCGAATTAACCGTGCAATTATGATTTTTCTTTGCCTTGGTGCCATTGCTTTACCATCTTTTTTCAAAGAAAGCATTAGGGAGCGATATTCTTTTATTAGCGATTCCACATGAATTAGAAAATTTTGGTGGGTTGTTTCTCAATGGTATCATTGGTTTGTTTGCGGTAAGCCTTGGAAATGAGGTATGATGTGACGGGCGAGAGAATTGCGATTGTCGCGATGCAAAGAATCATTTTGATTTCACTTACGCCTTTGAATATAATGAGGGTGAGGATCGCCAATGGAATGCAAATGATTTCAATTATTGTGATGAAGTGAAATGCTTGCAATGGTGTTTTTGATTTCAAGACTCCAATTGAGGCAAATAACAAAACAATTGTTGATATTAGCAGTGGTAGTGTTTTAATCGTTGCAATGACTTCCTGCATTTGGTCTTCCCGTTAAATGTGATTAATATTAAAAATTGAAAAAAACAATTGCAAGTTAATATTTTTATTTTTATAGTTGATAGTCTTTTTATTCTTATATGAAACGCCTGTTATTCTGTGTTTTCTTAATGTTCGTTGCGTGTAATAATAATCAAATTCCCAATTCTGTGAAGTCGCTTGATTACAACTCATCAACTCTTGCTGATAACGAATCCCTTATTTACGATAACTACAAGTTCTCCAATGCAAAAAAAGGAATTGAGGCAACGCTTACACCGCCTCAGCAATTCGCACCGCAAGAAGAATGCTCAATAAGTTGCGTTCGCAGAACACTAAACATTGCAATCCTGCCAATGAATGCAAGCAATCAAGCTATTATCAATGAAATTAAAAATTCAGTAACGATGCTAAAATTTAGCGTGAATTATTCAAAATATAGCGTGAATATTTTAGAAGGAACCACACTTGCGATGCAATCAATAAACACAACAGTTCCTGATATCATCGTTGGTCCATTTAATGAAAATGATGTTCTTGCCGTGCAAAAACAAATTTATTCAAGCCACACAAAAACACCAATTGTTTCACTTGCTTCGCAAAAGCTCTCGGGCGATGGTCTTTATAACTTTGGCTATAACGCGGAAGTGGGAATTGTAAGCATTATGAATTTTGCGAAAAGTCGCGGATACAAAAACATCGCAATGTTTGCATCGAACAATGAAATTGGTGGTAATACATATAAAATGTTTGTTTCTGCCGGAAAGGCGAATAAGCAGGAAATCCCAGTTGTGGAATTCTACGAGGCAAACTCCGACGATATCTCCAAATATATCTCGCGATTAAAATCTGCAACAATTCAAGTTTACTACCAAAACATCAATTCCGGTAAAATTCAAAAAGACGATTTCAACTTCACAAAGGATATCACAGCAACCGACGGCAATACCATAACGCATTCTTCCGGTGAAAGATTTTACAAGAAGTATAAAAAAGTCGATGCCGTGATAATCGACGCCTCCGCGAAAGATTTTCAAAAAATTTACAAAGCAATCGCATCCGAAGAAGCATTTCAAGATATTCCGCTTATAGGTTCACCGAGAATCGTCGACGGTGTAATTGAAATGTTACTTTCCGATGGCGAAAAATACACAAAGGAGATATCCTTCCCATCAAATTTTGAAAAATATCGTGATTATTACGAAGTCTACAAAAACACATTTAATCAACCACCAACAAGGTTTTCAGCCACAATTTACGAAACACTACAGTATTTATTAAGCGTGCAGCAAGTTAAAGCAATTGATAACATTAGCGGAGTTGCAATGAACAAAGGTGTGATTCTTGACGGCGTAAATGGGAAGATGATCCCAGAAGGCGATGGCAGAACAATTCGCAGGGTAATTGATGTTTATTCATTCCAAAATGGCGATGTCAAACAGGCTGGATCGCAATTAGAAAGCGTGGAAATGCCGCAAAATATCGAACAACTTTTGCAATAATACAATGAGGATATTCTCGGGAATTCAGCCAACAGGCGTTTTGCACATTGGGAATTACCTTGGTGCAATTAAGAATTGGAGGAAATTAATTTTGGAAAATCCAAGCGATGATTTTATTTTCTCAATTGTTGATTTACACGCAATAACGCTTTTTCAAAAACCTGATGACTTGCGTAAAAGCATCTTGGAGACATTCGCAATATACCTTGCCTGCGGAATTGAAGGGAAAAATGTGAATGTTTTTCAGCAATCATCTGTGAAGGAACATTGCGAGCTTGCATGGATTCTTTCGTGCAATATTCAAATTGGACACCTTGACAGAATGACACAATATAAAGAAAAAACGGCACATCATAAGGAGCGCGCCTGCGTTGGATTGTATTCCTATCCGGTGTTAATGGCGGCGGATATTCTACTTTACAACGCGGATATCGTGCCAGTTGGAAATGACCAGCTTCAGCACATTGAACTTACGCGTGATGTTGCACAAGCGTTTAACGCAAAATATGGCAAAATTTTCACGATTCCAAAGGCAAAACTGACTGAAACCTCCACCGTGCAAAGGGTTATGTCCCTGCGTGATGGTACTAAAAAAATGAGCAAATCCGACGATTCCGACCTTTCACGAATAAATCTTCTGGATTCCGCTGAACTCGTTGTCCAAAAAATTAAAAAAGCAAAAACTGGCGAGGCTGACTCATCGGAGATGAAAAATCTTTTTGGTATTTACGAAGCAATTACGGGGCAAAAACCAACTTTCGACATCGTGAATAATTCTGCCGTGTTTAAAAGTGAACTTGCAAACGCCATTATTTCCGAACTTTCTCCGATTCAAGAAAAATTCCGCGATCTAATGAAAAATCAGGATTACCTTCACGCACAACTGAAAAAAAATGGCGAAGAGCTTTCGCAAATTGCCTTGCAAAACTTACAGAAAATTCAGTCAGCAATTGGTTTAGTCTAGCCAATGATTCACCACGATTTCCCGCAAATTGTCTTGCAAAATTTTTTATGTTTTGATATCGGCACAAAAAAAACCGGAATTGCGAATAATTTTGCGAATAACAGAATTGCATTTCCAATTGAAACTATTCTGACGCAGGGTATTTTGGAAAAAATTTCGCAACTTTCTGAAAAACACGAATTCGTGGTGGTAGTTGGCATTCCGATGGCTTATTCCGAAGGTGAATCGTTCTTTTTTATCACAAACTTCGTTGAGTTTCTGCAAAAACATTTGCCAAAAATGGATTTCATTTTCTGGGACGAAACGGGTTCGAGTGATGTCGTTCGTAAGTCTCACAAGTTTGGTCGCAAGGGTTTTAGTAAAAAATTTCACGAAAGCTATGACATGAAATCTGCATCGGTGATTTTGAGCGATTTTCTCATGTCCTGTTTTTAGGCGATTTCCTTGACAAACGAAATTTGTAAATTTAACCTTATGAAAAGTAACGAATAATGATGAAAAAACGCTACAGGTCTAACAATCTTCCTCTTTTCAAACTTTTTCCAAGTGTAATAACGCTTTCAACGATATTCTTCGGAACTCTCGCCGTTTATCATTCAATGATGATGCACTGGGAACGCGCGTGTTTTTTTATAATAATCGCTGCAATTTTCGATGTTCTTGACGGTCGCTTCGCACGAATTTTGAATGCACAAAGTGTCTTTGGTGCCAATCTGGATTCCCTCTGCGATTTTGCAAACTACACAATATTCCCATCAATAATAATTTACAACTGGTCGCTTTGGAATCATGGGCTTGCGGGGTGGTCTGCTGTTATGATATCCTCACTTTGCGGGGCAATTCGTTT
>CAMAVG010000016.1 GCA_945861605.1 Rickettsia typhi | reverse complement strand
CAAATTAAAAAATTGCTTCCTTTCTTCGCGAACAAGGCGTTAAACACATTACGACTCGCGAACCGGGTGGCACGGTTTTTGGTGAACAAATTCGCGAATTAATTTTTGGAAACGGGAAGAGTATCGACCCAATAACCGAAATTTTGCTCTTTATGGCATCACGAAATGAACATATGTCTTCAAAGATAATCCCAATGCTCACTTCGGAAATTTCAGTTGTATGCGACAGATACTTCGCCTCCACATTTGTCTATCAAAGCATTTTGCGTAATATTCCTGAAAACATCGTTGTGGAATTGCAAAGCATGGTTTCAAAAATAACGCCGGATTTAACAATTATTCTTGATATGCAACCGCATGAAATCCTTTCGCGAATGGAAGCCGTTCGTTTCAAAGGGTTTAATTCCTACGATAGCAAGGAACTCACTGAAATTACGCAAATTCGCAACGGATTCCTTAAATTTGCAGAAAAATTTGGAACATCGCACAATGTTGTCGTTGTAAATGCAAACCAAAGTTACGAAAATGTTTCGTTGGAAATATTGACGAAAATAAAGGCAATTTTTAACATAGTTTAATCATAAAAACCAATGAAGGCAGTGTATCCCGGCACATTTGACCCAATAACCCTTGGGCATATTGATATCATTACCAAGGCACAGAAAATTTTTGGCGAGGTTGTCGTCGCCGTTGCAAAGAATAATAATAAAACGAGTATCTTCACCCCAGAAGAGAGAATGGAAATGGTAAAAAAGGCACTGGCGGAATTTAATATCAAGGCTGAGGTTATCATTTTTGAGGGTCTATTAGTCAATTTTATGGAAAAAGTTGATTCAAAAATTGTTGTTCGTGGTCTTCGTGCCATTTCAGATTTCGAGTACGAATTTCAAATGTCCTGCGTAAATTCAAGGCTGAATAACAATATTGAAACTGTTTTCCTTCCAGCAAAAGACGACATGCACTTCGTTTCCTCGCGAATGATTAGATCCGTCGCTGAACTTGATGGTGATATTTCGCAGTTCGTTCCCAAGTGCATTGTTGGGATTATGAAGAATTTTTACAAAAAGCCTTAAATTTGTTGGACATCAGTAACTTCCGGAACGTAATATTCAAGCATTCGCTTGATTCCACCGTTCAATGTGGCAGAAGATGATGGGCAGCCATCGCACGAGCCCTTCATTTTAACATAAACAATGCCGGTTTCTTCATCAAAGCGGACGAATTCAATGTCTCCACCGTCCATTTCAACAGCAGGCTTAACCCTTTCCTCGATTAAATCAACGATTTCCTTTTCAATGCCGGAGAATTCGCGTTTTGCTTCGGGTGCCTCAGTTGGTGTGGCGATTTTTAATCCGGTTGATTGGGCGTGCTCGAGGAGAATATGGATAATTTCAGGCTTGATTGTATTCCAAATTGCACCTTCTTCAATTGATGCCGTCACAAAATGTGAGAAAACCGTCACATTCAGAACCGATGATATCGAGAGGATATCCCGCACAAAATTTGGTGTGGATTGCATATCGCCGTTTTTCGCAAACGAAGCACAGTAGCCCTCCGGTGCAATTTCGATATTGAGTAAAAATTTCAAAGAAAGCGGGTTTGGCGTTTCCTCAGTCTGAATAAACATGTAATTTCAAGCAGTTATTTTGGTGTGAATGATAGTTGAGGGAATTTGTCAAGAAAATTTTATTGAGGCTTGTTTTTCATCTCGATTGCTTTGCGTTGATAAGCATTTGTTGTTATGAAGTCGAGTTCTCGCGAGAGAATATTCGAAACTTTTACACCGAAAATGTCGTGCTCCATTGTGTAATTATTGATTTTCGCGACAAGAATGTTGTATGTCATTATTGCGACAACACTGACGGCAAGGCTAACAACCGAGCTTGCAAGTGAGGCGTAAATTCCGGAAATGGCATCGTAACTGACGGGCGAGGAAAAATCGTGAATGTTGTGCATAAGTCCGTAAAGCGTGCCAAGAAGTCCTATCAATGGGGCGACAACGGCAACGGCAATAAGGAATGAGACGCTCCCTTTCATTTCAAGTGCGATTTGGCTTTGCTCGAGTGATGTCATCGAAAGCATGCGAACGCGAATATTTCTTTTGACATCTTCGGCGTATGTTTCGGCGAAATCGATCGCGCGAATATTACTTTGCGTGAGCTCCTTCATTCCAACGAAGAATATTCGTGCCAGAGGTGCGTGGATTTTATCTTTATTGGAAAGTTTGTTGAAAATTACATCAAGCATTTCGCCGGAGTTGAAGTCTTTGTCGAAATCTTTTGAGGATTTTTCCTGAAACGATAGTATTGCAAAGCGTTCAAATGCAATTCCAATTGTGAAAATTACAAGCGTGATTAAGAATAAAATCACAACTTTCACAAAAATCGGCGCGTCCATTAAGGCAAAAAGTAGAAGCATAAAATTCAATTTGGGTTTATAACTGTGACATTAATTTTAGTCTGTTGAATCGGTGCTCCTGTCGGTTCATTAAAGAAAAGTCCAAAGTTCGTCTGCGTTGAATTTGTTACAATATGACTAATTACTAGTGATCCTGGGTTGGCTTGAAATAAGCTTCCAGAGTATGCCAATGCATGAACGCCCCATGTTGCAGTAACGACAGCATTTGGTATTGGAAATGGAATTGTTATACTAACCCATTGATATCCAGTGGCATAGTCGCATAAACCACTTGAACCGCCGACAATTGATGCAACATTTGATGGAACAATTGCATTTGGAGTGCCAGAACATGGGTCGAAAAATCCACCATTTGCGGCAGTAATTGTGAATGCGATGACATCTTTCCTTGTGAGAACCCTGAACCAATTTGGATTCACGCCATCTGTTGAGTAGATTCTCAGTTGGTTTGTTGTTGTATCGTAGTAAATTGTGCCTGCGGTTGGTGAAGCTGGAGCAGTTGCTGATATCGGGACTCCACTCCCGCTTCCGCCTGATATCGCACTGCCGTTGACGGTAAACGCACCAGTGACATTAACACCATTTGCGTTCACTGTTAGTGAGGGGGTCGTCGTGCTGTTGACATAAAACTGAAGCTTGTCGCTTAAGCCGTTGACTCCCGTATAGTTTGGATTACCAATTCCAGTGTAATCATTTCCAAATTTAAGAGCCATTCCCGATTTTGGAGTTAGGCTCATTCCCGTTTGGGCAAGTGACATCAAATTTGCTGTACCGGTTGGGTTGTAATTGAGGACATTTGCAACCTGCGAAAGACCGGAGCTTTGGAATTTTGCGCCTGTGGAATCGAACATTGATATGGAATTTGGGGTTCCTGTTGTGCCTGTTGTCATGATGCTGGACATCATTGATGCTAAATCGCTTTGGGTTATCATCACATTTTTTGCCTTGATGATATAATTCACCGCAATGTTTTTTGGGCGTGTTTCGGCATCACCGCCGGTAATATAGTGGTAGTGATCGGGAGCTGCACTAGTAGAAGTATCGTTGCCTCTATAATTCGAATCGGCACTCTCAACATACTGACCTGTACCAATTGCATAATTATAAAGTGGTATAGTGTGACTATGACCACCAGCAGCACTTGTAGAAAACCCAGCCTTTGGCAATGCCGTTGAATCCAGTTGAATACTGCCAATGGTTCTCGCGGCGTCTGAATCAACACCACCAAGGCCGCGAATGAAATAACCGCGGAAATCCGGCAATGGACACGAAGCAGTAGTGCAACCGCGTGCGTTTGCGAGGTCAGGATATGTTGCAGAATCATAGTTTGCACCGTTTAACAAAAGCCAACCACTTGGAATTGTGTTTGAACTCCATGCGACGATAGTCCCCGCTGGAACGGTTGTTGCAGTTGGACCAGTTGATGGAGGTGTCAGAATTGCCCAATTTGTTCCGTTGTAAATTTGAAGAGTCCCGTTATCGGTTGTGTAGACTATCATTCCAAGAACTGGGGCAACGATTGCATTCATTTGGGCGATCGTCATTCTTGGTGGTAAAAACCCTTGCGTTGTGGAGGAAAGCTCAAGAACGGCGCTTGGTGTTGGGCTTGAGGTTCCAACTCCAACGGATGTTGTGCTGCCTGCGGTTTTTTGGTAAACATTTGTTGATACAAATTTGCTTGCGGTTGAATCAAACATTGCAAATGAATTCGCGGTTGGTGTGCCGCCGATGAATCCCATAACTTTGGAAAGGACGGCGTCAATATCCTGACTTGTGAGTGTTGTCGATTCCGCTTTCATAATGTAATTTACGGCAATGGCATTATTAACAACGAAGCCAGTGGTTTTCGAAGTGTATAGCTTAGTAATTGGAAGGTTAAAAGAAATCTTTCCTCCAAATGAAGTCCATGACCCAACACCATTTCCACGATACCACCATACATTATGCCCAAGATATACACTATACCCAGGGACTCCATTACTTGCTGCTGTAACTTCCGCAGGAACTGTATCTGGAGCGTTAGGTCCAGATACACTATCGTAGTATGATTGTAATTGTGCTGGGGTGGTTTGTGTTTGTGATGTATTGACAGCAAGAGAGTTCACATTAGCAACCGTAGTTCCGTTGGAAGCTCCAGACACCTTTGCAAGCAATACACCGGTTCCCGAAGTTGTTCCATCAGGATTTGTACCATATCCACGCAGGAAATAACCGCGGAAATCCGGAACGGTTTTTGTTGTTCCGCTTGCACAAGCAGTTCCATTGTTTAAAACCTTGCAAAGCTCAGGATAGTTCGACGAACTTGTAACGGTCGTTCCATCGACCAAAACCCAGCCGTTTGGTGCTGTTGTGCTTGACCATGCGGCAATTGTTCCAACGGGCGTCGCACCTGCAACTGGCACAGATTTCTGAAGAGATTCCCAACCAGTTCCATTGTATTGGTAAAATACACCGTCCGTCATGTTGAAAATAAGCATTCCTTTGGTGGGAGTAGCAATCGCGTTCATTTGTGCGGTTGTCATTCTTGGTGGAAGGAAGGCTTTTGTTGTGGAGGTTAAATCCAAAATTGCACTTGAATTTGGTGTTGCAGTGCCAATTCCGACGGAAGTACCGTTGTCATAAATTGAGCTTGGGACAACGCCCGTATTTTGCGTGTTATACTTTGGAATATAGTTTTGCGATGTTGTTGTCGAGCCGAATAATCCGAATATTTTACTTCCGGAGAATATATCGTAAACTGTTGAGCCGGAATCGTTGAATTTGCGTCCGGAATCTTGAAATGTTTGGGTGTCGATTGCGTAAATTGGAATGTTGCCGGAGATTCCAGTCGGTGTTGATGTGCAGGCTGGGGCTGGATTGAATGAGGCGGTGTCTGTTGATAAATTTGGCGAGCAGAGGGATTTTGTGGCGTAGAGTCCTGCGTTGCATGTGTAGGAGAGGTATTGTCCTGATTGTACAGCGGCGGATTGAATTGATGAAGCGCCGGAAATTGATGCAAGAGTTGGCACTGCACATGTTTTGAGTGAACATGTCGTTGCTGTTGTCCTGACTGAATATCCAGTTATGGCGTTTGAGGAATTCCTTACTGGTATGCAAGTTAGGGAATATGCGCCTGAATAACTTGGGTTGATATCGCGGCAATTGTATAAAACGATTGCGTTTGCGGCGATAGCAGGAGCATTGGCCACAAGTTGTTGTGAGATTTGAACGGATTGTGCTGGGCAGGAATTTGAGGCGTCGGTTGTTTGTGGTGTGAATGGAATGAAGATGTTTGCGTCGCTTTGGGTAGTCGGACTAGAATAGTTACATGCGGTAATTGTACCAGATTGCACACCCATTCCACACATTACACCACCTGTTATTGGGTTGTTGTCGTCGAATTTTTGATCCATAACTTGTGCGTCTTCAACGCTGAATCTTGGAACAGTGACGGATCTTCCGTCGAGACCTCCGAGTATATAAGAATTGGCACGAACGCCAGATGGTGTATTGTAAATTACGCCGATTGCGATGTCGTCGGAATCTTGTAGTCGTGGAAGATTGTACGCAATTTTTGGGCTGACATTATTCGCAACATTTTCATATTTCTTCGCGATGATTTTGGAATAACCCATGTGTGGCCAAAATGCGTTTTGCTCAGATTCCGACGCAACCTTTCCATCGCCGTTTCCGTCTATCATTGTGGAGGCAATTCTGCGTGAAGCGGATGTCATATCACCGGGTATGGCACCGTAAACTGAATGGAATGATTCAAAACCCTTGCGGTAATCCTGCATTTCTATCATCGTTTTTGTAGATTTCACACGCTTTATGAAGAAATCGTAGGCGATATATGTGCCTGCCATTGCAACTGCGATTATCAACAAAACGATTCCAAGCTCAAAAAGTGTGATCCCGCGAGACCTTTTCCCTATGTTAAACTGAGGTTTGGAATTGTGAAAGGCAGTGCGTGGGTTGAAAATCTTCATATTTTTATGTAATCATAAAGAAAGCATATTTTATAGCATTTTCTATGTCACATTTAATTGTCAAGGTAAAATTCTCGCTTCCATAATTAAATTGTTGCAATAAATATTATTTATTTACTTTTTATGACACTCAAAAATGATAATTCCCAATGCGAAGATTTCGCAGAATTTAAGAATTTTTTTATAGAAAGCTTTAAAGTTTTATCACCGACAAATGATTTCATTCCCAATTGGCACATAGATATCCTCTGTCAGGCGATGAACGAAATTTATCATGGTAATATCAAGCGTTTAATTGTTTGCATGCCACCGCGATACATGAAATCTCTCTGCATTTCAACATCATTTCCAGCGTGGGTTTTGTCGCAAAGTCCATCGAATAAAATTATTGTTGCAAGTTATGCAATGCCACTTGCGGAGAAACTCTCCGTTGATACCAAGGCGATTATGGAATCGCGATGGTATAAGCAACGCTTTCCACATGTAGAGATTATCAAGAATGTTAATTCCAAAAAAAAGTTTGCAACAACATTTGGAGGCTTCCGCCTTGCAACTTCGGTTAATGGAAGTCTTACCGGTGAAGGTTGCGATATTCTAATCGCCGATGACCCACAAAAACCGATGAATATGAGTAAGAAGATGTATCGTGAAAAAACATTCGACTGGCTCTCCAATACATTTTTTTCTCGCCTAAATAAAAAGAAAGAAGGAAGAATTATCATAGTAATGCAGCGTTTGCACGCAGATGACATAATTGGGAAACTCACAAACAATAAAATTGAAGATAAACTCATTCAGAAAATCAATAACTGGACAATCATAAACCTTCCCGCAATTGCAAAAACTGACGAGTTGTATCGCACAAAAGGCGAGGCACTTAACCCCGAAATGGAAGATATCGCGACATTACACGATATTGAACAACAAATGGGACAATATCACTTCAATTCACAATATCAGCAGTCTCCAAACACTGTTGGCTCCGGTTTTCTAAAAAAATCACAAATTCATATTTGGCACGATGAAATCTCCACAGAAAATGGCGTTTTCATCAGCGTTGATAGCGCATTCAAAGGTGGAAAAGACAACGATTTCACGGCAATTTCCATTTGGGTTGAATCCGAAAATCATGGAAAAGCAATGCTTGTTTTAGCAGATGTAATTTTGAAAAAACTTGAATTTAGCGAACTCCTTGCATTACTTCGACAACTTTTCCAAAAATATTTAGTGCATCAGATGTTGATCGAAGACAAAGGCAGCGGCATCAGTTTGATTCAAAACCTGAGGCAAGAGTATGGCTCAAAAATTGCACCAATCAAGGCGAACCTTCCAAAGGAAGTGCGTTTTCTTTCGTCGATACCCTATATTGAATCAGGCGAAGTGCTGTTTTCGAAGAATGTATCGCAAGATGTCTTCACCCAGATTTTTGCATTCCCACACGGAGAACACGACGACGCCGTGGATTCTATTTCGCAATTTATCATTTGGTATTTTACGAAACTGAGAAGCATAATATCGCCAAAATTGTATTCATTTTAGAAAAGCGTTCCCGTTGCAGTGCTTGATTGCGAAAGTGCTTCATCAACAATGGCTTTTTGTTCCTTCAAGTGTACTGAAGCAAACCCAGTTGCAGGCGATGGCGAAGCTTTTCGACCGCAGAACTTCACCGGAAGATTTGTCGATTCTTGAAGGTAATCGCGAATAAATGACCAAGCACCCATGTTTTTTGGTTCCTCTTGCAACCAAACAATTTCTTGAACATTTTTAAATTGTGCAAGCGTGGATTTCAAAAGCTCAACATTGAACGGGTAGTATTGCTCAATTCGAATGATTGCGACATCGGATTTTTTCGCATCGCGTTCTGCGAGGAGGTCATAGTAGACTTTTCCACTTGTGATAACGATTTTTTTCGCAGAATAATTCGTTTCAGCGATTATCTCCTGAAAGCTTCCTTGTGTGAAATCCTTGATTGTTGAAACGACGAGCGGGTGACGAAGCAACGATTTTGGGGACATAACAACCAGTGGTTTTCTGAACGGCATTTTTACCTGACGGCGTAAAATGTGGAACAAGTTCGCAGGCGTTGTGCAGTTGGCGACGATGATATTATTCTGGGCACAATATGCAAGAAAGCGTTCGAGCCTTGCTGATGAATGCTCAGGACCTTGACCCTCAAACCCATGTGGGAGTAGGTTCACAAGCCCGTTCATGCGAAGCCATTTGTCCTCACCAGATGAGATGAATTGGTCGTAAATTGTTGCAGCTCCGTTGGAGAAATCACCGAATTGACCCTCCCAAATAACCAAATGTTTTGGGTCATTCATTGCGTAACCGTATTCGTAACCAAGAACGCCGAATTCTGAAAGAATAGAATTGTAGACATAATATTTCGCCTGTAGTTCGTCAATATTGTTGAGTGGGTAGTATTTTTTGCCGTCTTTTTGGTCGATATAAACCGAGTGCCTGTGTGAAAATGTGCCGCGTTCGCAGTCCTCACCTGAAAGACGGACATTGTGTCCTTCCAAAACAAGTGAACCGTAAGCAAGCAATTCGGCAGTTCCCCAGTCAATATCTTTGCCTTCAAGGAGTGCTTTTTGACGACCTTCCAAAAGCTTGCGAACCTTGGGGTTGATATCAAAATTTGCAGGAACGCTTGAAATCGCGCCGCCGACTTTATCGAAAATTGTTTGTGATATTTGAGTGTTTTTGAATTTGAAAAACTCGTTTTCGTCCGTGAGAATTTTGATATCAGACCATTTTCCTTTCAGCCAGTCAGCCTCCGTTGGTTTGTATGTTTTTGATTTCTCAAATTCCGCTTCAATTTCTGCAACAATTTTTGCCTCTAAATCTTCCAGAACTTTCGCCTCAAATTCGTGTACAATGTTCGCACGGTAAACCTGTGCAGGAGTAACCATTTCCTTGATTTTTCCATACATAACTGGTTGTGTGAAAAGCGGTTCATCGCCTTCATTATGACCATATTTACGGTAAGCGAAAACCTCAATTACGACATCTTTTCTGAAAGTTTGGCGGTAAAGTGCGGCAATTTTTGCAACTTTGATAATCGAATCAACATCGTTTCCGTTTACATGGAAAACAGGGGCTTCAATCACTTTCGCGACATCTGTGCAGTATTGACCGGAGAGACCTTCAGATTGTACCGCAGTAAAGCCCACTTGGTTGTTAATTGCAATGTGGATTGTCCCTCCAACGCCATAACCGACAAGATTCGCCATTTGAAAACATTCGTAAACAATGCCCTGACCTGCCATGGCGGCGTCTCCGTGTATTAGAATTGGAAGCGTTGCATTTGTATTGCCGGATGCGTCCTGTCTTGCCCTTGCACGCCCCATAACTACTGGGTTCACGGCTTCTAAATGCGATGGATTCGGCGTGAGCGTAACATAAAGTTCCTTGCCGTTCAAAAGTGTGCGAGTTTTCGCATAACCAAGGTGATACTTCACATCTCCCGAACCCGGTGTTCCCTCTGGAATTGAATAAACGCCTGCAAATTCTGAAAAAATTGCGTGATACGGCTTGCCAGTTGTGTGGACTAAAGTGTTCAAACGCCCGCGGTGTGCCATTCCTAAAATCACTTCTTTTGCTCCACCATTGCTCGCTTCAAGCATGATTGATTCAAGTGCGACAATCGTTCCTTCTGCTCCCTCAACGGAAAATCTTTTCGCACCGGGGAATTTTTTGTGTATTGTCTGTTCGAAAATTTCCGCACGAAGCATCATTTCAAAACCTGCGATTTTTTCCTTTTTTGATGACTCAAAAGCGTTTGATTCAATTTGAGTTTCAAGCCATTTGTATTCTTCGTGATTTTTTATATGCGTGATTTCGTATCCAATATTTCCAATGTAAAGCTTTTCCTTTTCGTTTGGCTCACCTGATTCCCTAATGACATCTTGAATTACTTGGTGGAAGTAAGGTTTTTTGAAACCCAGCGGGTCAAGATTCGCAGCCAAATGTCCAAAGTGTCTGAACGCGTGGCGAACGGAGGATTTATCACGGATTTTGATGAATTGTCCGTCTTTTACTTTTTCTTCTTTTTTTGCTTCCTTTTTGGATTCTTTCGGTTTTTCGTTTTGCTCTTCTGTTGGAAGGGATGAAAGCTCGTTTTTATTCCCAATAACCGAAATTTTATTGCGATTCCACGGAGTTTTTTGCAATTCCTGTTTGATAAGATTCACATCTTCAGGGTTTTCGTTGAAATAATCCTGCCAAGATTGTGCGACAGAGGAAGGGTTTTGCGAAAACTTTGTGTAAACTTCGGCGATATAAGCAAGATTTGTACTGGAGAACATTGTTCGAAATTAAAATCGATTTACTTGAAAGGTGTTCAAAAATAAATTGTCAAGGGAAAAATTATTGCCGAAGAATTATCTTGATTTTTTTATTTTTCCTGTTTTGAGTTGTTGAAGTATATATAAAAAGTATGGGTATTAAGATAATTAATGTGCAAGATAATGGCATTTTAAAGGCTCATAGTATTGAAATTAAATCGATGCTAAATATCATTTACGGTGGAAATGGTGCAGGTAAAACAACATTTTTACGCGGCATTGTTGCAGAGCATCATAAAGAACACAAAATACACGCCCTGCTATCATCTATTCAACACTTTAAGTCATTTCCAAATATGACAAAGTATGATAATGCCTCATCGTCATTAAGACCGCCACAGTCAAGACAATTTATGAGTGAATACAAAACCATTTCACAGTTAATGGATAACGTTGATTTGATTGAGGATTGCAACAGTTTTTTTGCAAAATTAGGCGTACCAACGCGATTACATTTAGCCAACACAGAGGGAGGGTGGCTTGTATTTAGAAATCCACAACATAAGTCAAAATTCGCAGTAGACCTTGACACGATATCCCCCGGCGAAAGAACAATTTTTATTTTATGGCTTTTAACAAAAAGTGCAAAAAAACCAGATGTTTTAATTCTTGATGAATTCGATGCGCACATCAGCGGAATAAATGATAACCTAGTAAATGGAGATATAACTTCCGTTTTCATTCGATTTTTTCAAACAATTATAGACGAATTTGTCAATAAGGGAGTTCAGGTATTCCTTGCAACAAATAGAATAATACCACAAGACTTAAATAGATACTACACACGCCTGAATGATTTAATGCAGGAATGGAAAATATATGATGGAAAAATTCAACCAAAATAACCATGGAAATACTTACTAAAATTGGAGCAATCCTCAAAGGGCACTTCCTGCTTTCATCAGGCAAACACAGCGATACCTACATTCAATGTGCAAAAATCTTCGAAAACCCAAAAGTTGCCGAAGAAGTTTGCCACGAACTTGCACGTAAGATTGCATCAACATTTTTGGAAGAATACAATGTCGTTGTCGCACCTGCTATGGGTGGGGTTATTGTTGGATACGAAACCTCAAAACACCTTGGAATTCGAAATGTTTTCGTTGAACGAGTCGACAACAAATTCGAGCTTCGCCGTGGGTTTCAGCTGTCTCATAAGGATAAGGTTCTTGTTTTAGAAGATGTCATAACGACTGGGAAGTCGACTCTTGAAACAATTGAGGCAATTAAGCCGTTTGGTTGCAAAATCGTTGGATGCGGAGCAATAATCAACCGCATGAAAGACGAAGAAATTGCAAAATTCCCTTATACAATCGCACATCTTTATAAAGTCAATGCTGAAGTTTTTGACGCCGACAACATTCCTGAAAGACTCAAAAAAATTGAGGCTATCAAGCCCGGTTCAAGAAAAATGCCGAAATAAATTATTTAATTACGACGATCATCGGGTTGCAATCCTTACAAAGATTTCCAATCTGCGTGCGAGACTCCTCCGCCGCTTGTTGCATTGCAAAAGGGCCCGACCGCACAACATAGAAGTTTTTCTCTTCGCGTTTTTCACTGCGAATTTGCACCGATGGAATATTTGCTACAAGGTTTTTGTAAAGCTCCTGTGCATTGCCCAGAACCTCAAAAACACCTGCTTGAACATAGAGCGATTGCCCATCTCTTGATTCATTGAAGACGGTTTTTCCGATGACCCTCCCCTCCGAAAATTCATTTGCAATGTTGATATTCTGAACGATTTGCGCGGGTTGAATTTGTTTTGATGATATTATCTCGTCAATTTCAGCCTGTGTGATGTCATTGCCGTCTTTTAGTTTTTGGCTCAAGCTTGGAATATATTCAATTTCAACATTCGCCCTTCCCTGCTCAAGGAATCCAAGGTTTTTTGCGGCTTGTCTTGAGACATCAATCAGTCTGCTTTCGGTATCAGAAAAAGGACCGCGATCATTCACAACCACAACTGCCTTTTGCCCATTTGTGATGTTTGTGATTAAAACGGCAGAAGGCATTGGAAGCGTTCTGTGTGCTGCTGTTAGTAAATTGCTATCAAATATTCCGCCATTTGCCGTCATTTTACCGTCAAAATCCTTGCCATACCACGAAGCAATTCCCCTTTGTTTCAAAGTTGAAACTTCTTGCGGTGTGAACGAGTTTCCAGCGGAAGTTTTGTAAGGTTTTCCAACTTTATAAGGACCATAAGCGTGAGCAAAAACCAAATGCGACACCAAAAAAGATGCACAAAAAAGTGGTAATTTATTGATAGAAAATTTCATAATTTATGTTAAAACCGCTATTTTGTTAATAATTTTGCAAGTGCATCAAGAACTTTTTGTGCATGATCCTGCACCTGAACGGATTTCCACGATTTCAAAACTACTCCATCGCGAATAATAAAAGTTGAGCGAATAATGCCAATATATGTTTTTCCAAAGTTGATTTTTTCACCAATAACGCCAAAATCTTCACACACTTTGCCATCAACATCTGCGATTAACTCCACCGAAAGACCGCATTCTTGCGTAAATTTCTCGTGACTTTGCTCGTCATCTTTTGAAACTCCAAAAACTTTTGCACCAAGTTTTGTAAATTCTGGCAACAATTTTGAAAAATCCTGCGCTTCGATTGTGCAACCGGGTGTGCTATCTTTTGGATAGAAATACACAACAGAAATTCCTTTTTGCAAATATGAAATAGTGCAAGAATTACCAACCTCAATCATAAAATAATAATAATGAAAACCCCTCTAAAATGCTTTTATTTTTTAGTCAACATTTTTTATTTAAACGGGGTAATTATATACTTAGCAAACCTAATTAAAGTACAATGCTTTTTGAATTATTTTTTAATTCGTTTAAAAATTCTTCTCTACTTCGGTGTGTAATATTATGATGATATGTTGCCTGTATTTTATCATTTCTTGGGTTCACATATATTGGCAAGAATTGAGGACTAAAACAGTGTAAATGCGTTTTATCAAATGAAATATTAACATTTTGAAATTTTACACCAAAGCAAGCATAAATAAGTCTATAATCTTGATTTACTTGATATTGTGTGTAAAGTTTTTCAACGGCGGAAATATCATTTTTATTTTTCTTGCCGTCAATATTATGGGTTTTGATATTTATAAAATATCTTTTATTATCTTTGTGTATTTCGCAATCGTGCAAGCAAGTATCAGGCATATCATACTTTACATCTTGTAAATTTAATTTGCCTATATTATATTTCATTTGTTGCACTATCACTTGTTCTACAATCCAAGAAATAGAACGTGTATGAGGTTTTAACCCATAAGGCAAAACTTTTTCGTCTGTAATATTAAAACTTGGCAAAATATTT
>CAMAVG010000015.1 GCA_945861605.1 Rickettsia typhi | reverse complement strand
TTGACACAATTCGTGAAGATCTTGAAAAAGAAAAAGTAGATAAACCACAAACGATTGAAACACTAAGTCTGAAATTAGAGAAATATCTTGATCGCAATGATGAGCAGAAAATTATGAAGACCCTAAACGCAATTGATAAACTAAATGATTCAAAAAGTTCAAATATTTCAATAAAACCTTATTCAAATGAATTGAAAAGAAAAGCAAGTCTGATTAAGGAAGGCAACAATATCAAAAGTAAAAGAAATAGTAATAGCATAGGCTAATAATAAATCTTGACAATTAATTTCGTTGGAAACAGTGAAATTCAAAGTCTTTTTTATAATTTTTTTCTAGAATATGTCCGTTGATAGGTCGCAGTATGCAATTGAAAAATATCGCAATATTGGAATTATGGCACACATTGATGCCGGTAAAACAACAACAACCGAAAGAATTCTTTACTACACAGGGCGTTCGCACAAAATTGGTGAAGTGCACGATGGTGCAGCAACAATGGACTGGATGGTTCAAGAACAAGAACGCGGAATTACAATTACATCCGCCGCTACAACTTGCAACTGGAAAGATTGCTTGATTAATATTATTGATACCCCGGGGCATGTCGATTTCACAATTGAAGTTGAGCGTTCACTTCGTGTTCTTGATGGTGCAGTTACAGTGTTTGATGGCGTTGCCGGCGTTGAACCGCAGTCTGAAACTGTCTGGAGACAAGCTGATAAATACGCCGTTCCACGAATTTGCTTCGTGAACAAAATGGATAGAACTGGCGCGAATTTCTACCGCTGTGTTGATATGATCGTAAGCCGTCTTGGTGCAAAACCACTTGTTATGCAACTTCCGGTTGGTGCTGGTGACGAATTCGAAGGAATCATCGATGTTCTTAAACAACAGTATATCGTTTGGGAAAACGACCAACTTGGTGCATCATTTTCTTATGTTGATGTTCCTGCTGATATGAAAGAAAAAGTTGCTCAATATCATGCTCAACTTATTGAAACCGCCGTTGAAATGGATGATGACTTGATGGAAAAATACCTTAACGGCGAAACAATTTCTGAAGACGACCTTAACGCGTGCATTAGAAAAGGAACAATTGCGTTCAAATTTGTGCCAATTTTCTGTGGTTCTGCCTTCAAAAACAAAGGTGTTCAACCACTTCTTGATGCCGTAAACCTCTACCTTCCATCACCAATTGATATTCCAGATGTAACAGGTATTAACCCTGATACCGACGCCGAGGAAGTTCGTAAGAAAAAAACTTCTGAGCCACTCTCAATGCTTGCGTTCAAACTTGCAAACGATCCATTCGTCGGTTCAATTACATTCGTGAGGATTTACTCAGGAAAACTTGAACCCGGCGTTGCATTGTTGAACCCGATCAAAAACAAAAAAGAACGCGTTGGAAGAATGCTTCTTATGCACGCAAACAACCGTGAGGATGTAAAAATCGCCGTTGCTGGGGATATCGTCGCCCTTGCTGGTTTGAAATACACAACAACTGGTGATACATTATGCGACCCTGAAAAACCAATCATTTTGGAACGCATGGATTTCCCTGAACCGGTTATCGAAGTTGCTGTTGAACCAAAATCTATTGCCGATCAAGACAAAATGTCCCTTGCAATTGCTAAACTTGTTGCGGAAGATCCTTCACTTCGCGTTGAATCAAATGAGGAATCCAACCAAACAATTCTGAAAGGAATGGGCGAACTTCACTTGGAGATCATCATCGACCGTATGAAACGCGAATTTGGTGTTGAAGCGACAATCGGTGCGCCGCAAGTTGCTTATCGTGAAACAATCACAACATCTGCAACAATTGATTACCTCCACAAAAAGCAATCTGGTGGTTCTGGTCAATTCGCGCGTGTGAAAATTGAATTTGAGCCGGGCGAAGCTGGTTCTGGTTTCGTTTTTGAAAACAAAATTTTTGGTGGAGCAATTCCAAAAGAATACATTCCAGGTGCTGAAAAAGGTCTGGAATCTGCTTTGAAAAACGGTCTTATCGCCGGAAATCAAGTTATCGATCTTAAGGCAACGCTTGTTGATGGTGCATACCATGATGTCGATTCCTCCGCCCTTGCGTTTGAAATCGCCGCTCGTCATGCCTTCCGTCAATTGGCACAAAAAGGTGCGCCGAAAATTTTGGAACCAATCATGAAAGTTGAGGTTATCACACCTGAAGATTACATGGGCGATATCATCGGTGATATCAACTCTCGTCGTGGACAAATTTCCAACATGGAAGACCGTGCTAATGCGAAAATTATAACAGCATCAGTGCCACTTTCTTCAATGTTTGGCTATGTAAACACACTTCGTTCGATGTCCCAAGGTCGTGCTCAGTATTCAATGGTTTTTGAAAAATACTCAATCGTTCCGGACAACATCATGAAAGAACTTGCGAAAGGATTTTCATTTGCTGAAGAGTAATATTTTTTGCAAAATGTTGAATAAATCGGCAGTTTTAAATGTTGCAATAATTGGTGTAACGGGTTTCACAGGTGTTGAAGCCCTTCGCCTTTTAATGTTACACCCATTTGTTTCGGTGAAAAATATCGTTGGAAATTCGTTTGCCGGCAAGGAGATTTCAGAAATCTACCCCGCACTCAATGTTTTTCAAATACCAACAATCCAAAAGCTGGAGGAAGTCGATTTCGACACGATCGACTGCGTTTTTTGCTGCCTTCCACACCAGACATCCCAACTCGTGATTTCAGAAATTCTCGCAAAAAATTCGCACATAAAAATCATCGATCTTTCCGCAGATTTCCGCCTTCCAATTGAGCTTTACGAAGCAAATTACTCCACGCATAAAGCCCCTGAATTGCAGGAAAAAGCCTGCTATGGACTGAGTGAAATCTTCGAGGAAAAAATCGCGAAATCGCAAATTATCGCCTGCCCGGGGTGCTTTCCAACATCGGCACTTTTGCCATTGATTCCACTTCAAAACCACATAAATTCGCAGGTAATAATTGACAGCAAAACCGGAATTTCGGGTGCAGGTCGCAAGGATTCCTTCGATTTTTCCTTCACACAAAACAGCGATTCCGTGAAAGCCTACAGCCCGCATCAGCACCGCCATCGCGATGAAATCTCACATTATTTCGGGCAAAAAGTTCGCTTTACTCCGCATTTGGTTCCTGTAATTCGTGGAATTGAGACCAGCATTTACATCAACTCCAACGCCGATTGCACCACGATTTTAAAGGAATTTTATAAGAATTCCGACTTCGTGAAAATCGTTGATTCCCTGCCTTCGACTCGTGAAGTTTTGGCGACGAATTTTTGCAAAATTTGCGTTGTGCAAAACAGCGATGAAGTCTTCATTTCGAGTGTGATCGACAACATTTCCAAGGGGTCGTCATCGCAGGCAGTGCAAAATATGAATATCGCATTTGGTTTTCCGCAAAAGTCTGGGCTTGAATTCATGCCAATTATCCCGTAAATTTTCATGAAAAACACGGTCAAACAGTACTCGCACTTCAAATTTATAATGAACTCTGCGACGAACTCCCAACAGAAAATCGTGCTGAAATCGTGCGTAATTTACAAAATTTCAATGGAGGAATTCTGCACAAAATTCAAGCGACACAACCAATTTCAACCAATTTATGGAATAATGGCAACGAAAAAACTTGGCGGAGCAGTTGAGAGAAATCGCATAAAACGAAGGATTCGTGCGGCACTAAATGGCGTTGATATTTCGCCAAATTGTGTGATAATCGTTGCAAGAAAACAATGCGAAACAATGAATTTTGAGAAAATAAAAACGGAAATTATGATGGGAATATGTCAAAAATAATTATATACACAGACGGCGCGTGTTCAATGCCAAGCATGCAAGGTGGCTGGGGTGCGGTTCTGAAATGGGAGGACGCAACCAAGGAAATCTCCGGCTTTCAAGCAAACACAACCAACAACCAAATGGAACTTCGTGCTTGCATTGAGGGACTATTATCCGTGAAAATGCCAAATATCCCAATTGAAATCTACACCGATAGCCAATATGTAAAAAATGGAATCACGCAGTGGATCATCAACTGGAAGAAAAACGGGTGGAAAACCGCCGCAAAACAACCAGTAAAAAACGCCGAACTCTGGATTCAACTCGATGAAATCAGCCAAAAATTAAAACCCGAATGGAAGTGGGTCAAGGCACACAATGGCAATGTTTTAAACGAGCGAGCCGACTTCCTCGCCACTAATGAAATCACGAAACATCGCCAAAAATAAATTAAAAACTTGCTTCCATTTGCCGAAAAAACAACTTGAAAATAAAAATTTATAATATATATATTGTGAAAAATTAGCACAAATGGAAGAAATCAAACACCTTGCAATCGTTATGGACGGCAACCGCAGGTGGGCAAAAGAACGCAATTTTTCCGTGAAAAAAGGGCATGAAGAAGGTGCAAAAGCATTGATGGAACTGTGCAAAATCCTTAAAAATTACGCAATCCCGCTTGTCACTGTCTACGCATTTTCCGTTGAAAACACCGGGAGATCTAAGGAAGAAACTGACGATTTATTCCTCATGCTGGAAAAATATCTTGATTCCGACATAAAAAAACTTCAAAATGAGAAAATCAATGTTCGCTGCATTGGAAATTTTGAAATTTTCCCCGAAAGAATTCAGCAAAAGATCGCAAAAATCAACGAAAACACACCGCAGGAATTCACATTCACGCTGAACATTGCACTAAATTACGGCGGAAAACAGGAAATTGTTGATGCGTGCCAAAAAATTATCGCAAATGGCGGGGAAATTTCGATTGAATCAATTGCAAGCGGGCTTTATTACGAAAATATGCCAGATGTCGACCTCCTAATTCGCACGGGTGGAAAACAACGACTCAGCAACTTTCTTTTGTGGGAGGTCAGCTACGCGGAACTTTATTTTTGTGGGACTCTTTGGCCGAATTTTACTAAGTCTGACCTTGATCTTGCAATAGATTTCTACCACAAGCAAGAACGAAATTTTGGCGTGTAATTTTTTACGAAAAACACAAATATTACTTGATTTCTTAAGGAACTTATTTGCATATTTGAGAAAATATTTATTTGATTGTGAGGTTTCCAAAGCTATTCATAACCCTGTTTGTTGCAACATCACTAAACGCAAATGCGTTGAACCTTGTTCGGGACGCAGAAATTGAGGATTACCTCCGCGAAATTTCCTCGCCGATATTCCAATCCGGCGGAACTTCAAGCGATGCCGTTTCGTTTTATCTTGTGAAGGATAACTCAATCAACGCGTTTGTTTATGGTGGGCAGAATATTTTTGTCAACACAGGTTTGATCGAAACCTCAAACACGCCAAACATGTTGCAAGGTGTGATATCCCATGAATTTGGGCATATAATTGGTGCACATTTGGTGAAATCACAGGCGAGCATGCAAAAATCGATCGCAACATACGCCATCGCAACCCTTCTTGGCGTTGGAATGCTTGTCGCTTCACCAACAAATTCCGGAACAAATGCCGCAATTGCTTCAACGATGCTTGGTCAGCACATTGCAGAGCGGCAATTTCTTTCATTTTCGCGAACTCAAGAAGCAGAGGCGGACAGATACGCCATGCTATTTATGAAAAAATCGGATATCTCCAGCAATGGAATGCTTGAACTTTTCAAAAAACTTGAATCGGTTCAGAGTAAATACACAAAAGAAATCGACAGATATTCCATAACTCACCCATTGACAACCGACCGCATAACCTACTTCCAATCACACCCAAACCAAGGCAAAAAAACGGACGAGGAAACCCTCCAAAAACATTTTTTTATTCAGGCGAAAATTCTTGCACACTCTGGAAACGCAAGTCTTCACACAAACACGCACGCAATTTTGAACCACCCGCAATATAAAGCGTATTACCTCTCCTACCAAAACCTTCTTGAAAACAAAAATGAAATCGCCTTATTTCACATAAACAACCTGCTGAAATCACACCAAAACAACCCATATTTCCACGAAACTGCGGCAATAATTCACACAAATTTACAGCAAAACCAACAGGCAATTTCACATTTCAAAACGGCGATCGCACTCTCCAAAAACAACCTGATATCCCAAGAATACGCCACTTTTTTAATAAAAACCTTCCAAGATGAAGAAAAAATTAAGGAAGGAATTGCAATTTTGGATGAACTCAAAAACACAAAGGAACATTCCGCAACACTCTACCAAAACCTTCAGTATGCCTACAGCAAATTGAATTTGAAGGAATACTATCTCATTTCCAGAGTAGAAGAAATTGCACTTTTTATGGAAAAATCCGACAAAGAAGCAAAATACATTCTTCGCGATGAAATCTCCAAACTCAAGGCTCTTTTAAGGGAAAATCCAAACGCGGTTATTTCCGAAAGACTAAAACGCATTGAAAAAATTGTATGAAAAATATTGGCAAAACACTTTCCGTGGTTTTATCGTTTTTGAAAAAACTTTCATACCACATTCTTTCGTTTGCAAGTTTCATTCTTTTGACTCTTACCGTTGCCGCATTTTTATTTTTTGTTTTCATAAAAACCGATCCCAGCCGCGCCGCACTCTTCACAACGGATTTACTGAAAAAAACCCTGCCAATACTTCGCGTTGAATACGAGAAAATCTCAACAATAATCCATGACGAAAATATCGAGATTCAAATTTCCCACTTTAAAAAACACACAAATGATGTCGAAATCGAGGGGTATAATGCAAAAATTGCGTTTTCAATATCAGATATCCTCCACGGGAGGCTTTATAAAATCACAATCGAAAGGTTTCTCATGAACATCAATACAAGCAAAGACAAAAGCACATATAACCCGCACGCACTTGCGAGTTTTTATTATTCACTCATTCCATCGTTCAAAATGGATATCAAGGATTTCATTCTGAATATCAACAGCAATAAAATTTACATAAACGACGCACTTTTGAAAGTGAACCAACGCGGATACATCCTTTTCGTGCAAGCAAATTCCAAGCAATACGGATACGACTTCAAAGTGACGCTCAACTCAAAAAACCTCCATGTTTCATTTAACGATATTCCATCGAAAATTTTGCACAAATACACGGAAAACAAACTTGATTTCCTGCAATTTTCAAGTGCGACAGGCTTCATTTCGCTTGATGCACGGGATACTCGCAACACAAATTTTGAAATCCTCCTCAAGTCCGTCTCGCTTTTAAAAAGCCAGTTCATCAACAACGAAACAACGCTGAGCGATTTCACAATTTTTGGCTCATCAAGCCCAACATCAATGTCCATCGCAACTTCTCCATTCACAATTAACGGAAAAACGCCCGCATCGTTTGACATCCACACAAAAAATGGCAATCATGAAATTGGATTTGACATAAAAAACATCACGATTGAAGAAATAAAAAGCATTATTTCATTGAAAAACATCAATAGCAACTCTTTGAAATCCGTCGTGAAGTATCTTGAAAACGCACTCAAAAGCGGAAATATTTCACATTGCGAAGGAAAAATCAACATTCCGGTGCTAAACAATGCGGATTTACTCATAAATATCGCATTCAATGATACGAATTTCGAATATCACCCTTCATTTGCGATTATTGAAAACGCCAGCGGAAATGTTACAGTAACGCCAAGTAAAATGATTGCTACTGTCGAAAACGGGAAATCTGCGGGCAATATTTTGAAAAATTCCATCGTTGAAATCGCGAATAATAAGGTAAAAATTTCGACAAACACCAGTGGAACCTTCAAATCCCTAACGGACATATTCAAAAATGATTATATAACGCCATTTTTCCCAACTTCCGGCAACATTACAACGAAAACTCAACTTGAAATCGACACAACATGCAGCGATACATATCATTGCATGAAAATTATTTCAAATGGGAAAATTGCAAATTTCCAAACGGAATTCAACTCCAACATTGCAACTGCAACGGTTTTGTTCGAAAAAAAAGCGAATCAAAATGCAATCGCGACACTCAATCTGCAAAATTTCAGCAACGAATACATTGCATTTTCCAAGCTTGAAGCGGATATTCTCCCAACGAATAATTACAAAAATCTTGAGCTCAAAATCCACGGACAAAGCGAAAATGGCGATGAAATCCTTGCAAAATCCATTAAAATCAACACGCAAACCGGCACACTTGATGAAATCTCAATCCCAAAAATTAAATTTCAACAAAACGATTTCGCGTTCAAATACACCAACAATTCTGTCGAATTCAAGGGAAATTCCTGCAATACCCCTGAAATGCACAAATTTCTTTCAAAATTCCAGATAATTCGTGATCTTTTACAGCAAAAACCTGAAAAATCGTCCACAAATGAAACGAAATTCAGCCTTGCGTTGAGCAAAATCATCATGCACAACAATGTTGAGGCATTCGCAATAGGCGAAATCGAAATGCGTGGAACACACATCAAAAAAGCGATTATCGACTCCGAAGTACTCAGTTTCCACTACTTTTTGCCTGAAATTGAGAAAAAACTCACGCAAGAACTGCTTGAACAAGGGCTATTTCTCGATATCCCCGACATATCAATGCTAATTTCAGCCGCGAGTAGCAAACAGTAAAACATCGTGAAAACCGGCTCCCTAAAAATCACCGGCAAACGCCACCCCGTTGAATCCGGCACGGTGATTTGGACGGGTAACCTTGAAAACTTCCACACAAAATCGGAAAAATTCAAACTCAATACACGCAGGATTAAAATCCTCGCAACGCAAAATGGCAACGAAATTTCGTTCAAAAACCTGAAAATTCAGGACTCAAACCACACAATTTTTGCCAGCGGAACAATTTTTACGGACACAATGACCATAAAGGCGAAAATTTTCTACACCCCGTCAAAAGTCGAAGCCGTTAACGAAATCCCACTCATAAAGGATGCGATCAAAGTCACGAGTTTTGGCTCCAGTAAAAACGGCATTCTTTCGCTCGAACTTGATGTAACCGGCTCAGTTTTTGCACCGGAAGTCCACTTTAACAAAACATCGCCGATAAAATCTCTATGGAAAATTATAGTTTCGATACCATTTCTGCCGTTTTTAGTGTTTTGAGGCCTACAGTTGTTTTTGTAGCAACGCAATGATGCCCAAGATATCCTGTTTTGAATACTGCGATTCCTTGTGTGTTTCGTGTGTTTTGCTTGTGTAATCCGTTTCGTATATGATATTTATTAGCGCCAATAGCAAGGCAAATTCGTTAGAAACTGTTGGATTTGATGCGATAACCGAGTTTACAAGGCGATTAGCCTCCTTGCAAAGCGTTTGTAGAAGAGGTAGATCCTCCTGTGATTCGCAGGGAATTTCATAGGAAGATCTACCGATTGATGCTTGATGTTGACTCATTATTTTTTGATTTTTTCGTCAATTTTAGCGGAAAGTTGCTCAAATGTTGCATACCCTGTGATAACTTCGTCACCAATAACGAAAGCAGGCGTGCCGGAAATTTGAATTTCACGCGCAAAGTTAAAGTTCGCGACGATTGCATCGGTAATTTCGGTTGTTTTTAAATCAGCACCTTTTTCGCCAAATGATAGCAAAATCGCGTCAACTTCTTTAACGGTTTTGAGTTCAGATGAGAAAAGTTTTGAGTGCAAATCAAGGAATTTTTCAGGGTGTTTTTTGAAAAATCCTGTTGCAACTTCAGCTGCGTAAAGCGAAACTTCACCACCAATAACCGGATAGTTTTTGATGATTAAACGCACTTTTCCTTTGTATCTTTCGTCCACAAGGATGCGTTTCATTTCATCGTTTGCTTTTTTACAGTAGCCGCATTTGTAATCGATGTATTCAACGATTGTGATTGCGGGGTCGGTAACATTGCCGATTACAGGATCAAGCGCAGAGTGCAAAAGATTGCCTTTTGCGTCTTTTACATCAGATTTAATCAGTTTTTTTGCTTTTTTTTCAGCGTTAGCTTGCGAGCTTTTTTGGTCGTACTCGATGACTTCTCTCAGTTTTTTAGGGCTAAGAAAAAATTGTGCAACTGAAGCAGGTGCAAAATTAATTATCGAAACTTGAACGAAAACGGGAACGATTATCAATGATGCGATTGATATTGCTGCCCATTTTTTGCCGCATTTTTTCTTTTCTGTTGTAATTTCAGTCATATTTAAGGTATTAATTAATTGTTGTCGCCAAAGATTGAAGCAAGTGTTGCACCGCTGTCTGCGCTGCCATATTTGTCAAGTAGGCGTTTTTTCTCATCTTCTTCATGGTCGCGAATTGAAACTTGTAAGTTGCCGGATTCTTCGTCAAACGCGATAACTTTTGCGTCGACTTTGTCACCAACGGCGAATCTGCTTGTGCGTTGTTCGGATTTATCGTAAGCAATGTGCGATTTTCTGATCGATGTTTTGAATGTCTCAAGAATTGTGACAAAAATTTGAGTTTGGTCAAGAGATGTGACAGTACAAGTAACCAAAGAGCCAGCTTTGAGTTGGTTTTTGTATTTTTTGAACTCAGATTCTTGCATTTGTTTAACACCAAGTGCAATTCTTTGTTTTTCAACATCGCCGCCAATGTATGAAACGGAAACTTTGTCGCCAACTTTCATTTGTTGAAGCTCAGATTCACCGGAAGATGACCATGAGATATCAGACACATGTAAAAGACCGTTGATTCCACCATCGATTGAGATAAATGCACCAAAGTTCATGATGTTTGTGATCACGCCTTCGAGTTTGTCGCCAATTTTGTGTGTTTCAACGAACGATTTCCAAGGGTTGGAGTTCATTTGTTTCAAGCTAAGGGCAATACGGTGCGAGTTAGTATCAACGCTGACAATGTGTGCGTCAATCATATCGCCAACTGAAATGCTTTGCATGATTTCGTTGTATTTTTCCTTTGTCCAGCTGATTTCCGAGACATGGATCAAACCTTCGACATCTTTTTCGATTTCAAGGAAAATTCCGTAGTCGGTAATGCCTGTAACTTTTCCTTTGATTGTTGAGGCAACTTTGTACTTTTCTTCCAAGTATGACCAAGGGTTTTCAGTAAGTTGTTTCATTCCAAGGGAAATTCTTTGGGTTTCGTGATCGATTTTGATAACTTTCACTTTCACTTTGTCGCCTGTTTTAAGAACTTCAGATGGGTGAACGATTCTTGCCCATGTGATGTCAGCGATGTGAAGTAGACCGTCCATTTTGTCAAGATCGATGAATGCACCGTAGTTTGTGATGTTTTTAACGACACCTTCAAGAACTTTTCCTTCTGCAATTTCTTCCAAGAATTGAGATTTGTTGCCGGAACGCATGTGTTCAAGAACAGCACGACGCGAAACGATGAGTGATTTGAATTTTTCGTCCATGCTTAGAACTTTGAACTGTTGTTTTGTGCCAACGAGTGGTGAAACATCATTCAACATTCTAATGTCCAATTGGCTTCCCGGTAGGAAAGCAACGATGCCGTCGGAATCGTCTGATGCGTCGGAGTCATCTGATGGGCTTTTGAAATCGACACAAAAACCACCTTTGATTCTTGCGAAAATTTTTCCTTTCACGGTTGTGCCGTTTGCGTATGCTTCTGTTAATTCTTTCCAGACTTTCTCACGGGCAACTTTGTAACGGCTTACTTTGAGAACGGCATCAACTGTTTCGAATGATTCAATATAGAATTCATATTCTTCGCCAACGCTAAGAATTGGCTCTTCGCCGGATTTATAAAATTCTTTGTAACCAACAACGCCTTCAGCCTTAAGTTTAAGATCCACGATAACGATGTCCCTTTTTTTGTTAATTTCAAGGATAGTACCTTTTACAATTCTTGCATCTTCGCTTGAGAATTTCATTGGTTGAAGATCTAATTCTTTTTTGAAGTCTTCATATAAAGCATTCTCGAATTCTGCGAATTTGTCTTCTAATTTGTATTGACTTTCTTGGTTATTCATTGTTGTTATTTTTTAAGTTAAAAACTTTAATTTTGGAGACAATAAAAAACCTATAATTTAAAAATCAAGTAAAATAATTTCATTATTATACAAAAATTATGCAAGAAGTTCTGAAACGCTATTATGAGGTGCAAAATCAAGTGCCAAAAAGCACAATTTTAACCCTTGTGACGAAAAAGCAAAACATGGGGAATATCCTGCCTTTGATTGAGATTGGGCATAAACATTTTGCCGAAAACTATATTCAAGAAGCAAAAGAAAAATGGATTGATACTTCCGGTGTGAATTTGAAATTAATTGGGCGTTTGCAATCGAATAAAATTAAGGAAGCACTTGCACTTTTTGACGAAATCCACACAATTGACCGCCTTGATTTAGCCCTCAAAATTCACAAAATCATTACTCCGCAAACAAAAACGAAGGTTTTTTACGCACAAATTAACATTGGGCGGGAGGATCAAAAATCCGGCATACTCCCTGAATTATTTTATGAATTCTTTGCGAATTGTCCTCTTGAAATTACAGGAATTATGTGCATTCCACCTGATGAAATCGAACCTTCGCCCTACTTCAAACAAATGGTTGAAATTGCGGAATCTATTAAAGTAAAATTTGGGAAATCTCTGAAAATTAGCATGGGAATGAGCAACGATTTCAAAACCGCAATTGAATGTGGAAGCAATGAAGTTCGTGTTGGTTCGGCAATTTTTGGTGCAAGAATTTAGATTTCAACCCTTAGTTGGCAAGGTTCCAAGAAGGATTCGCTCGCAATCTTCTTTTGTTGGCTGGGCAACATTCACACAGCGAATTGCGTAATAATTTTGCACAAATGCGATGTACTTATGTGCAAGTTCTGCGTCAAATTCAAAGGAATTAATGGTTGAGATTGCATTGAAAAGCTCTTCCTCGGAAGTAACGGGGATTGTTAAACCGTTTATTGCATAAAACGCGTTTCCAAGAACAATGACCGGTTTGTTGAATTCAAAGCCGTGGATCGCCTGCGGTGAATTTACGGTGATTATTGCCTTTGCACTTGGAAGGAGTGTTGTGAAACCTTCGCTTATGAATGAAACATTTTCCGTGTTGTGGAATTCAGAATTGGAATTAAAAATGACAAATTGGCAGTCCAAGTTCTTGCTTGCAAGGTTTGAAATTATGGTTAAAAAGTATTGCTGACTCTTAACGAATGGGGAATCAAAGAGAATTTCCATGGAATCTTCGGGTTGTAAAAGCACGAGGATCAAATTCTTGGAATCATTTTCAATAGCGTATTGTTCCAGTTCAAGATTTTTATAAAAATCGGGATTCCGTGGTAATGAATTTCGGAATCGTGTGGCGTTGGCGTCAATGAAAAGCATTTCTTCGCGGTAGCCTTCGTGCAGAATTTTGACATCGATTTTCAAATTGTGAGCAGCAATAATGCAAGCAATGTGTGGGATTGAGTTGTCATCCTTGACATACAGAACATCAATGTTGTGCTTGCGAAGATAGGCGTAGGAATTGATAAAGTGCATTTTTGCGAGGCAGTCGAAGTAAAACCTTGTGAGGAATTTTTTTGGTTTTGTTTGAATGTGTTTTAAAAAACCATATTCTGACATATAAGAAACCAAGTCGTATTCAATGTTCTTTTGGACGGCGAAAATCCATTCGAAAACGAAAAAGTTTGTTACTCTGCGAAAAAATGGTTGTACTTTTTGCGAAAGTTCTGCGTTTGTGTAATCATACATTTCTTTCATGAATATTTCATCGCTTTCATTTGCGGAAAGAAACATTGCGTTGATTTTCTTATTTTTCTTTGAATTTTTAAAGAACATCAGATTTTTTCGGAAATAATTACTGCGGTTTTTGTAAATGCTTTCATTATTAAAAATGGAAGGAGTTGCATCTGGGAATGTGTTTCACCCGTGTGTTTGTGTTCAATTTCTTCTTGCATGAAGATTTTTATTTTTTCAAGAAGTTCTTCAATTTTTTCTTTATTTTCCAAAATGAAGGCATCGTGTTCGTTGTGATGCGTTAAAATGTCCTGCAATTGTGAAATTTGCTCTGCATAATGTTCCTCAATAACAGTTTCAACCGCCTGAGTGCAAAGCATTGCAAGTTCGGGCGATTTTTTCGCTGTAACCCCGCCCATAACAGAAGCAAGGCGTTTCCAAATTGGCAGAAAAACCGTTTGTGGAACATTTATTTCCTTTGAAATTTTTTTGAAATATTCAAAATGCTCAATTTCGCCGTCAAGCATTTCTTCTAAAATTTCTTTGTTTGTGATGGAATTCTTTATTTGTGCGTTGTAAATTGCAACTGCTCCCATTTCTCCTGCGAAATCAACGCGAATCATAGATTTCACGCTTGGTTCAAAATCTTTAGCAAAAAGGTGAGTGTGTGACATATTGTTAGAATTATTATCCTTTGCTTTGAGACGATATCCCTTGGTTTGTTGTTTTATCGGCGATGGATTTATCAG